>JBGTMS010000203.1:0-11862 GCA_041743425.1 Zeaxanthinibacter sp.
GATATGTCTTTATCATCAAATGAAACCAACTGCGCAAAACCCATAACCTGGGCATAGAAATCACACCATTTGTTCATTTCGTTCCATCCCACATTACCAACCATATGGTCAATATACTTCAAGCCGACATTTTCAGGTTGATATAAGGGATCCCACTTACGGTAGCCAGGCATAAAGAAGCCATTATAATCCCGTCTTTCTACAAATACATGAACGGTTTCTCCATAAATATGAATTCCTGAAAGGATCACTTCGCCATCATCGTCGGATAGTTTTCTGGGTTCGAAATAGGGAACCGCGCCTCTGTTGGTGGTTTCCCGGAAACTTGCGGAGGCATCATCTACCCAGAGTGCAATAACCTTTACTCCATCTCCGTGTGCATCTATATGCCGGTTGATGTCCCCGCCTGAAATCAAGGGAGAGGTAAGGACCAAACGGATTTTATCCTGTTGAAGTACATAGGATACCTTATCCTTGCTACCGGTCTCCAGACCGGCATATGCCAACGGCTGAAAACCCCAGGCGGCCATATAGTAATAAGCAGCTTGTTTGGCGTTGCCAACATAAAGTTCGACGTAATCGGTTCCCAGTAAGGGTAAGAAATCATCAGCCTCAGGATTCTCCTTTGGCAAGTGAAGAGAGGTTGTATCTGATACAGACATGATGTTATATATTAGCGTAAAATAATTGGAATTTTCTGAGATGCCGGATCGCCCGGAGGTGATCTCTTAATCGCCACGGGGTTACTGCATGTTCGATGGGTTCCGCGGTGCTGCAAATATCGGAAAAAAAAACGGGCTTCCCCCTGATTAGGCATCCTATTCAGCTGAGCTATGGGGTAATGTAACAGGCCGGATTTAATGAATCGATCAGAACCAATAGCCTACAGTAATGAACAGGTTGCTCTTCTTAACCTCGGGAGACCAGGAATACATGAATTGCACAGGACCGAAAAAAGACTCCCAGCCATATCCCAGGCCATAGCCCGAATAACTGGGGCCCGAGAACCATTCCCCGGTACGGAACAGGTCATCAGCGACATTGCTGTAATTGGCAGCGAATAGTAAATGGTTCTTTGATGCGAATTCAAAGTCGAGTTGACCGAAAGCTTTAACATAGCTATTGCCAGGCAGGCTGACAAAGTCATATCCCAGGAAGGGCACAAAATTGTTGATTAAATTATTTCCATATCCCCCCAGAACAAAATCCAGAGCTGCCACACCAGAAGTACCCAATTTAAATCCACCTTCTGTTTCCAGGTTGAATGAAAGTTTGCTTAAGATTGGGAAAGCCGCGCCCATCCTTGCCTTCGCAATTGAGAATTGCCTGAAATTATCATTGAAGTCTGATGATAACAGATAAAAGTGAAAATTTCCATTAAAGTATAACCCTTTGGTCGGAAAATACTTGTCATCATAGGTGTCCAGTAGCAACCTGCCATAGGTGCTCAAATAATTGCTTTTCTCGAAAATGGTACGGGTCCTGGCCGGCAAAATCCCTACCTGTCCATCTGTATTGCCCAGATCACCAAGGGTGGTTGTGCTGTATTTTAAAAATTTGTGTTCCATTCCTAGAATAAAGGCAAATTCTTCTTTAAGTACCGTCTGCAGGTAAATTTGATTGGTAATATCCGATACTTCCAGATTAATAGTATTAATATTCGTATTGGGAGGGACTTCGAAATTTGATTGAATGACGCCAAAATCAATCTCTCTTGTAAATTCATTTAATCGTGAATTGATCCCCAGGCTCCAATAAAACCCTTTATCAACATAATATTGAAAATTATAACGCACATTGTCTCCGAGAATAAAGTCGAAGGATGCCGCATCATCACTCAACAATACATTCTTTTTGGTCAGGTTGATCAGGGCAGCACTTTTGTAGAGATCGTCGTAATGGGCCGCCATCCGAAGAAAGGTCTTGTTCGGTTTTTCCTTTAGTTTCAGAATAAGATCTTCCCCGATTCCGTTGGAAACCAATTCATATCTGATAGTCTGGAAGTTTCCCGTTGCGGCGAGGTTACTGATGCCTTGTTGTAATTTGTCAAAAGTGATCTCCTCTGCCAGATTGAATCTCAGTTTGCCTTTGACATAAGCCCTGGTATAGTTGTTATTGCCGCTAATCACCAAACGGTTTACTATGATGGTTTGTTTTGAAGCAATAGCCACTTTTTTTTCAGCTTTATTCGATTGTCTTGCGGCCAGCTCTCTCAAGGCCTGCATTTGCTCCCTGGCGGTGTCCTCACCGCTTTTAATAATCCGCTCTTTAAGGTTGAAATCGATGACTGAAAATGCCTCCATATCCGGCTTTATGTAAATGTCCGTCAGGGCCGACTTTTCTTTCATCACTCCCACTGTCCGGTAATTGTTGATCTGTAACAGCACCTCCGTTGCGGACAGTAAGGATTCCCTGTCGCGCAAACCGTGCTGTACGTCGACCCCGATCATAAAGTTGGCTCCCATACCGGCTACTTCCTTTACCGGATAGTTGTTTAGCACTCCACCGTCAATTAGAATTCTCCCATCCACTTCAGCCGGCTCAAAAAGGGAAGGGAAGGTCCCGCTTGCTAAAATAGCTTCGGGGAGGTAGCCTTTGTCAAGCAGGATCTCCTTTCCGGTTTCCACATCAGTGGCGATACAGAAAAACGGGATGGGAAGGGCATCAAAATTATTGATATCCTTTACATGGTAGAGCAGGCGTACCAGTTCGTTATAAATATTCTGCCCTCCTGAAATGGCCGGGGGAAAGGATATCTTAAAATTGGTAAAAGGCAGGGTGAGGGCATAGCGCTCCGAATCTTCCTTTTCATAGAAAGTTTTCGCACTTCTGGGAAGATTGTCCTGGATGAGGCTGGTAAAATCGGTGCTCTGAAAAATGGAATCGAGTTCCCCGGCTGAATAACCTGCCGCGTACAGGGCTCCAACAATGGCTCCCATACTTGTGCCTCCGATATAATCGATTCTGACACCGGCCTCCTCTATGACCTTTAAGGCTCCAATGTGGGCAAGCCCCTTGGCCCCACCACCGCTGAGAACCAGACCAACCTTCAATTCTGCAGATTCCTCCTGGCCCTGCATACGGCTGAACAGACCAAGAAAAAGTAGGACGATAAGCAGTACCGGCCCTTTCCTGAAATAAACGCTTTTTGGGTTAATGAAATTTTTCATAGATCATCCTTGCCTTTGCCAAACCAACAGTAATGGACAATTCCTCTACCGTTGCTTCTCTGACCCGCTTGACAGATTTAAACTTCTTTAATAATTCCCCCGCTGATTTTTCACCAATCCCCGGGATTCCTTCAAGTTCCGAATGAATGGCCGCTTTGCTCCGTTTATTCCTGTGAAACGCGATGCCAAAGCGATGGGCCTCATTTCTGAGCTGTTGGATGATACGCAATGTTTCAGATTTTTTGTCAAGATACAACGGAATCGGATCCTCCGGAAAATAAATCTCTTCAAGCCGCTTTGCGATGCCGATGATCGCTACTTTTCCACGTAATCCTAATATATCAAGACTTTTCAAAGCCGAAGAAAGCTGTCCTTTGCCGCCATCGATGATTACGAGTTGTGGCAAGCCCGCATCTTCATTCATCAACCTTCGATATCTTCTGAATACTACCTCTTCCATCGAGGCGAAGTCATCCGGACCTGCAACAGATTTAATATTGAAATGGCGATACTCCTTCTTTGCTGGTCTCCCTTTTCGAAACACCACACATGCCGCTACTGCATGGCTTCCCTGAATATTAGAGTTGTCAAAACATTCGATATGGACCGGTTCTTCGGAAAGGTGGAGGTCTTTTTTCATCTGGGCCATAATCCGGCTGCTGTGCCGGTCAGGATCGGTGACTTTTATCTGGTTGAACCTTTCCTGCCTGAAAAATTTTGCGTTTCTCTCAGATAGTTCAATGAGTTTCTTTTTATCGCCGAGTTTGGGAACTGAAACCTTGATGGTGGGGGCAACCGTTAAAGGAAAGGGGACATATACTTCCCCGGATTGCGATGTAAATCTTTGTCTTATTTCAATGATCGCCAATTGCAATAATTCCTTGTCGGTTTCATCAAGTTTCTTTTTTATTTCGACCGTATGAGAACGGATGATTGATCCATGGGAAAGTTGCAGGAAGTTTACATAGGCATATGCGGGGTCCGAAATAATACTGAAGACATCCACATTGTTAATCCTGGGATTTACAATGGTCGATTTTGCCTGATAATTCTCGAGCACTTCAATTTTATCCTTGATACGTTGGGCGTCTTCAAAGCGTGTTGCCGTGGCATACCTCTTCATTTGTTTTTTGAAAAACCCCAGCGAGGACTTAAAATTACCCTTAATAATTTCACGTATTTCGTCGATTTGCCTATCGTATTCCTCGAATGTCTGAAGCCCTTCACAGGGACCTTTGCAATTCCCCAAATGAAATTCAAGACAAATCTTGTATTTCCCTGCGGCAATCTTGTCCTGAGACAAATCATAATTGCATGTTCGAAGAGCGTAGACACTTTTGATCAGATCCATCAAGGTATGAACAGTCCGCATGCTGGTATAGGGCCCGAAATATTCCGACCCGTCCCGAATCAGTTTTCTCGTCGGGAATATTCTAGGAAAACGCTCATTTTTAATGCAAATCCAGGGATACGATTTGTCATCCTTAAGCATGACATTGTATCTCGGCTGGTACATTTTAATAATATTATTCTCGAGTAAGAGGGCATCAGATTCTGTCGGTACAACGATATGTCTGATGGAACATACTTTTTTCACCATTACCCGGGTCTTCCCGTTCCCATAGGCTTTAGTGAAATAGGATGCGACCCTTTTCTTAAGATTCTTGGCTTTCCCAACATACAAGATCTTACCCTCCGTGTCATAAAACTGGTAGACTCCGGGGGTATCGGGCAGAGATCCCAACTGAATTTTTATGGGCATATCCGGCATTGCAGAGGGGCATTGTTAAATTCTGGGCAAAGATAAAGGACACAGGGCTTATTTGTGAAGACTCCATCTTATTTAACGATTTGAGGAAGTTTGATAGCTCAACACAATGGTCTTCCTACAGTATGTTGAATTTGTAAGAATCATGAAAGCGAAGAAAAAAACATTTCTTCCATAAAATTTGCTGTTATTTTTCTCTATCACATGTTTCTTTTTTGTTAAATTTTTAATGCCTTTTAATTTTATAGAATAATTAACATTTTTAATCGCATGTTTAAAGGGCAAGGTATTCGTCTATATATCAGCGGTTTAATGATTAAGAGGTGCCAAAATATCTTTCATAAATGAACAAAAGATTAAAAAAACGAAAAAAAGGTGCTGTTCGTCGATGATTTGCGTCATTTTATAGGACTATTTAATGATTTTTTATTTACATTTAAAAAGTCAAAACCAAGCATACACATGGACAATTATTTTATCACAATTGGTTTATATCTCATTCTAATGCTGTTTTTCAAGATCTATTTTGCGGTTGCCAAAGATTGATTTTGAATAAATAGATCCTCTTCCCCACGAATCGACGCCTATGAGGAAACAGGAGTTGAGGTTACAAACTTCGCTGCGCCGGACTGAAATAACCCCAGAATCTCTTGAAGCCGGAAGTATTGATATCGCTAACAACCTACTTAAATTACCGGTATGGTCCCTTAATTACTTTCATATTTTTTTGCAGATACCCGAAAAAAAAGAGGTGAATACCAGTCATGTGCTCTCTATACTCCAGGGAAGAGACAAGCAGGTGGTAATCCCCAAGATCGGGGCTACCAATACCCTCATTAATTATTTGCTGACGGATGGTACAAGGATCCGGAAGAACCATTGGAATATTCCTGAACCTGTGGATGGTATTGAAGTACCCCCGGAAAAAATTGATGTTACTTTTGTACCGTTACTGGCCTTTGATGCAGCTGGACATAGAGTAGGTTATGGCAAAGGGTATTATGACCGGTTCATGGCGTTATGCCGTTCCGACATGCTCAAAATTGGTCTTTCGCTCTTTGAGAATGCGGAAACAATTACGGATGTACATGAATCGGACATTCGGTTGGATTATTGTATTACCCCGTTGAGGATTTATGAGTTTCCCTGATCTTTGCCCCCAAAAGCCCTTTTATTAAATACGATTAGCATTCCAACTCCGGTACTGATAGCAGTATCGGCAATATTGAACACAGGTTCAAAAAATCGGAAATCATTTCCGCCCACCCACGGAATCCATGTAGGCCAGCGGCTGTCAATAAGTGGAAAATAAAGCATATCGACCACCCTTCCATGAAATAGGTTGCCGTACGGATCCGGAGCAAACAGCGTGGCTATCTGATGTGTACTCTCATTGAATATCAGTCCGTAAAATACGGAGTCAATGATATTTCCCAGGGCACCTGCAAAAATAAGAGATACCGCCCCAACCAGAATTCGGGATGCATTCTTTCTTATAATATCGAATAGCCAGTACCCGATACCCACGATCGCAAACAACCTGAAAATAGTAAGAATCAATTTGCCCGTCGGTTCGGAAACAGGGAACAGATCGCTTAATTTTGTTCCCCAGGCTGCCCCTTCATTCTCAATAAACAAAATTTTAAACCAGCTGAAGACATCGACGGATTCTCCAAGGACAAAATGGGTTTTGATATAAACCTTACTGACCTGATCGATTAAAAGGATGAGAATAATTAGTGCCAGGGATTTCTTCAAACGCATTGATTCCGGAATAGATTCGGCAAAAATAGGGATAAATAAGGAATGGCATAGAAGAATCCTAAACCATCATTGAGATTGCTACTTATTCAGAATAATTAATATGAATATTGCCCAGGGTCGAATTCAGGATCACATCACCACGCCCCGCTGAAACCTTTCCTCTGTTCACTTTTCCAAACTTACTTTCTGCAGTCACCCGTCCCCTGACATTCCAAGCCGTGATAGGTCCGCTATGAGTGGTTACTTCCACCTTGTCCCCAATTGTTTGAAGCTCACAACTTCCATCACTCAATACTACCTGTAAGTCCTGATACTTTCCGGTTATATGCACACTTGAATTTGTACCGCTGACAAGCACTTTCCTGAATTGGGGCAGGGCAATATCCAAAGCGATTGAAACAACCTTATGTGCCCCCAGCTTATCACCGGCGTCAGTAAATCCTTCAGGAAATCCGGCCTGTATGATCGCCGTGGTGCCTTCCTCATCAACCTGTAGGACCAGGTACTTTCCATATTCCCCCTCCATTAAACCCTGTATTGAAACTGTATCAGAATTGGTGGTTGTGACGGTCACCTTAAAGCAATTATCAGTTATAATTATGAAATAACCGGTATCCGGGAGATGAAGTGATCTACTTATAACTTTCTGAGCCTGGATAGTGGCGAAAGCGAAAAAAGATACCAGAAAAAAAATACTTTTCTTCATCCTTTTAATAAAAAACGCCCTTGAGGGCGTTTATAGATTATTTCTGCATGTTCTTCGCCTCGATACTCAGCGTGGCATGAGGCACCAGCTTTAACCGCTCTTTGTTGATTAGCTTTCCGGTAACCCTGCAAATGCCATAGGTTTTATTTTCTATCCTTAACAAAGCATTCTTCAGGTCACGGATGAATTTTTCCTGCCGTATCGCCAACTGCGTATTCGCCTCCTTGCTCATTGTCTCGGAGCCTTCCTCAAAGGCTTTAAAAGTGGGGGAGGTATCATCCGTACCATTATTGCCATCGTTCATATAGGAGCTTTTCAATAACTCCAGATGACTCTTCGCCTTCACAATTTTTTCTTCAATAAGATGCCGGAATTCTTCCAACTCCTTATCTGAGTATCTGACTTTTAAATCTTCTGCCATAATTTTAATGTTTTTGAATCAACAATTTTGTATTTATTTCATCGAAGGCAACGCTTGTCCCTGTTTCCATCACCTCCTCGAAATCGAGTACTGCAGTCAACGTCTCATTTTTAATGTACTGCATGTTGCTGTTTACTGCCTTTTCTACAAAACCGTCTTTTAGTATTTTAATTTCTATTTTATCGGTCACCTCAAATCCGGAATCCTTTCTTATATTCTGTATCCTGTTCACCAATTCTCTCGCTATGCCCTCATTCCGGAGGTTTTCATCAATTGTACTGTCCAATGCCACAGTCAACCCCCCAGAGCTTGCCACCAGCCATCCCTCAATATCCTGAGAAGTTATTTCTACATCCTGTAACTGTAAGATAATACTTTTATTACCCAAGTCAAGCGATATTTCGCCTAGCTGTTCGATTTTCTGGATATCGGCCTGGGTAAAACCGGATATGATTCCAGCTATCGCTTTCATCTCCTTCCCGTACTTTGGACCAAGTGTCTTAAAGTTGGGTTTAATTTGCTTGACAAGGATACCGGAAGCATCATCCAACAATTCAATTTCTTTAACGTTCACCTCAGATTTGATCAGCTCCGATACTGCCTCAATTTCCAGTCTTTCATTCATGTCATGGACCGGGATCATTACTTTTTTAAGCGGTTGCCGTACTTTGATCCGTTCCTTTTGTCTGATAGACAATACAAGCGAAGCTATTGCCTGTGCCTTTCGCATGCTGCGCTCAAGTTTGTTATTCACGAATGTCGGGTCAAAATCCGGGAAAGGGGCCAGATGCACGCTCTCAAAATTTTCCCTGGATGTTGTTGCCGAAAGATTAAGGTAAAGTTGATCCATATAATAAGGAGCAACAGGGGCCGACAGTTTTGCTATGGTTTCCAGGCAGGTATACAGCGTCTGGTAGGCGGCAATCTTGTCCTGCTGATATTCTCCTTTCCAGAACCTTCTCCTGCAAAGACGCACATACCAGTTGCTTAGATTTTCCTGTACGAAATCGGAAATGGCTCTGGTAGCCCTGGTTGGTTCGTAATCTGCATAGGCATCATCTGTCTTCCTGATAAGCGTATGGAGTTCTGATAAAATCCACCTGTCTATTTCCGTACGCTCCACAAGCGGGATGTCCGGCTCCGAAAAGTCAAACCCATCAATATTGGCATAGAGTGCAAAAAAGGAATAGGTATTAAAGAGCGTCCCAAAGAATTTGTGTTTTACCTCTACAATCCCTTTGACATCAAATTTCAGGTTGTCCCAGGGGTTGGCATTGGAAATAAGATACCAGCGTGTGGCATCCGGCCCGTATTCATTCATGGTCTCAAAGGGATCCACGGCATTGCCCAGTCTTTTGGACATTTTTTTACCTTCCTTATCCAGGACAAGCCCATTAGAAAGCACATTCCGGAAAGCGACAGAGTCAAATACCATGGCGGCGATAGCATGGAGGGTGTAAAACCACCCCCTTGTCTGATCAACTCCTTCAGCAATAAAATCTGCAGGGAATGGAATGCCCGGAAGAGTTTGCTGACCCTTACTTTCGCCTGGTTTTTCTGCCATTTCAAAGGGATAGTGCCATTGTGCAAAAGGCATGGCTCCGCTGTCAAACCATACGTCAATTAGATCCGGCTCCCTTTTCATAAGCTGTCCTGAAGGAGATACCAGAACAATTTTATCCACTATGTTTTTGTGAAGATCTATCTTTTCATAGTTTTCTTCACTCATATCGCCAACAGTGAAGCCGGCATATACATCCTCTTTTAATACTCCTGCCTCCATGGCCCTTTCCATTTCTTCACGCAATTGTTTGAGTGAGCCAATGACAATCTCCTCCCTGCCATCCTCCGTTCGCCAGATAGGCAGCGGAATACCCCAGTAACGGGATCGGGAAAGATTCCAGTCATTGGCGTTGGCAAGCCAGTGTCCAAACCGGCCATCCCCGGTAGCTTTTGGTTTCCAATTGATTGTCTGGTTCAATTCGAACATGCGGTCCCTCACTTCTGTGATTTTTATGAACCAGGAATTCAACGGATAGTAGAGAATCGGTTTGTCAGTGCGCCAGCAGTTGGGGTAACTGTGTGTATATTTTTCAACATTAAAGGCTTTGTTCTCTTCCTTTAATCTGATCGCGATTTCCACATCTACCGACCTTGATGGGGCTTCTCCATCTGCATAGTATTCATTCTTTACATATTTCCCTGCAAGCTCTTTCATTTCCGGACGGAAACGGCCCTGCAAATCTACAAGGGGCACCGGTTGGTCCTGTTCATCCAATACGAGCAATGGTGGTACGGGTGGAACCGCCTTCTGGGCCACCTGCATGTCGTCAGCACCAAAAGTCGGCGCTGTATGAACAATCCCGGTCCCATCCTCCGTGGTCACAAAATCTCCCTGTATCACTCTAAAGGCGTTTTCAGGTTGCTGATAAGGCATGGCATAGTCCAGAAGCTGTTCATACCGGATGCCAACCAATTTGCTGCCAGGTGCCTGTCCAACGATTTGATATGGGATTTTTTTATCCCCACCAATATACATCTTAATGGACGCGGCATCTTCAACCAGGTCGAACTTACTCCCGAAAACCACAGGGACCAACGGTTTGGCCAGAACCACGTAAACAGGCAAATAGGTATATTGATTGAAGGTCCGGACGAGTACATACTCGATAGACGGCCCTACAGTTAAGGCAGTATTGGATGGCAGCGTCCAGGGGGTGGTAGTCCATGCGAGGAAATAGGCTTCCTTACCGTGATCAGGGTCTGGTATCTTACCAAATACGTCCCAGACCGAAACGTCGGACGAAGGCGGATTCAGACTCCTGAATTGGGCCACTACCGTAGTATCCGTTATATCCTGATAGGTACCAGGCTGGTTCAGTTCGTGCGAACTCAAACCTGTTCCGGCCTTTGGAGAGTAGGGTTGAATACTGTATCCTTTATAGATCAGACCCTTATCATAAATCTGTTTCAGCAGCCACCAGACAGATTCCATGTATTTGGACTTGTAAGTAATATAGGGATCATCCATATCCACCCAATAGCCTATGAGTTTTGTCAGGTCATTCCATACGTCTGTATAGCGCATGACTGCCTTTTTGCACGCTTTGTTATAGTCTTCTATAGATATTTTAGTGCCGATATCCTCTTTTGTGATCCCGAGTTCCTTCTCTACCCCCAATTCGATGGGCAATCCATGTGTGTCCCAACCTGCCTTTCGCTTTACGCGGAAGCCTTTCATGGTTTTATATCGCGGAAAGATATCCTTGATGGTCCGTGCCATGACGTGATGTATCCCCGGTAAACCGTTAGCTGAGGGAGGACCTTCGTAAAATACAAAGTCCTCCCGGCCCTGCCGGCTGGAGATACTCTTTTCAAAAATATGGTGCTCCTCCCAGAATTTACCTATTTCCCCCGCTACCGAGGCCAAATCCAGAGAAGCATATTCCACAAACTTCATAGGCACCCATTAAGGTGAATAATTAAAGACCGCAAAACTAATCAATTTCAACGAAAATCTGTGAACCTGGCTTCCAAAAAACAGCATAATCTGAGTACTTGGGCTTAAGTCCGGAAAGCGGTAATACCGTTACAGGCTGCGCCCATATCCTTTAGAACAATAGGATTCCGTTGCGAGGTTTAATAAGGCATAAGACATTTAGGAAAGAACTATCGGAATTATTTAGAAAAAATTCAGAAGGCATAACTCAACCCGGCAATAAGGTTGATGCCGGCTGCCACGATCCCTGATGAGTAAGGGCGATAGCGCTGATCCGTAAAATTTTCCAGGGAGAGGGTGGCCTTCATCTCCGAAGATATCGCATACTGTGATCGCAGGTTGAGGGTATACCAGGAAGGCGAAAATGGATTCCCGTTTTCATCTGCCGCATATATGTAGTCCTTACTGATTTCCGACAAGGTAAGATCCTCAAACTGAATCTCACCGTTGAAGTTCAGGAATAGATCCGCCCTTAGTTTTTGATTAGACCATATCAGATGAACATCTCCAAAGGTGGGAGCCGCATGACGTGCC
>JBGTMS010000204.1:0-2609 GCA_041743425.1 Zeaxanthinibacter sp.
AACAACAAATTATCCCCAATATTCGCATTGGATAGCTTTTCCTTTTTCCCTTTAAATCCTATATAGGCCACCAGCACGTAAAAATCTGTCTCTTCCTCTACGGTAAAGGAAAGTTCCGCACTTTCTTGGGACAGTTTAATGGGATACAGATCTTTTTTCAGGACACGATCGTAAAGATTTACCCCGGTAATCAATGTATCGTTTAAAAGGGGGAGCAATCGCTGCAATTGGGTCAGTATGTAATGGTTGATATTATGTTTATAGTCCGCTTCATAACTTAGGTCATGCAGCGATGCATTAGAAATGGAGAGGGATTTCTTAAGGATATCGATTTCCGCATCGGAAAAACTATTGGGATTGGTAACCAGGTCCCGCGCATACAATTCCTCGATTTTGGAAGCAAGGGTCGATCCATCCTTTTTTAAGTTGCCTTTGAGCGGTACGGAAACAACGGCGGGTTTATGGTCGTAACCGCCATTTAGGAATGCAAGACCGATGGCCAGGCCCGTTTTTTGGCCTTTTTTCCGTTTTCGGAGAAAGGGCATCCGGTCCGGTAGCGCGTTTTCGTCGTCGAAGAGTTCGTTGCGAAGCGGTTCATAATCCTTGAACTTGCTCAGCCTTACGATGCCTTTTTTCGGAAGGATTTCAAGTTGCCCTTTATTAAACTCGAAGTCAAAATAGTCTTTATGGTTCTTGTCATTCAGGCTGAAGCCGAATTCCGCCAGCAACTCGTTTTTTAGGGTATCCAACTCTTTTTGGTCCATGAACAGCTGGGGCATTTCATCAGCTACATAGCGCAGCACACGGGCTTGATGTAGGCACAGCGTAGTGCCTTTCCACGCGCAGGAGCATAACAGGTTCAAATATCCCTTCTTCTTATGTAATTGCACTAAGGCCGAGGTATCGTAACGGTAGTAGGGGGCCACGGAGAAATAGGCGTGTCCCGCAGCCACGTCACGAACTTCCACCTTTTCTTTATAATAGTAAAATTGGTTATAAACAGCTTGGGTAGTATATTTTATGACCAGCGCATTGGTGATATCCTTAACAGAATGAAATGGGATTTCGACGCCTTTGATCCTGGATTTTTCCTTTTTTTCCAACAGATTTTTCTTAACGGGCAGCATAGGCAGGCGGTTGGCAGGAACGTCCACAAAACTGTCGATTTCCTTTGCCACTGCGACCTCGTGCTTACAGACGGTGCCGAAGTCGAACGGACAGGTGCACGAACTGCTCAAGAGGCCGAATTGCAGCCCATAGAACGTGATGGTATAGGTGTTGCCCGTACTGCCCCAGACCTTTGCGGAAACGGATTTGTAATCCGGCGAGAAATCCAGGTCCCGTACCATGATGGCATTGCCCCTTCCGCGCAGGGCCGAACTCGTATTCTGATAAATATATTCCTTTAAACGTTTATTCTTGATGGGCATTATCTTATTGGTATTTGATATTCGTAAAAGCTTCGGTTTAAGGCGACTGCCAACCGTTACTGCAACCGCTTACTCCTTTCTTCCACCCATTGCCTTGCGTTTACAAAAGCTTCTAGCCAAGGCGAAACTTTATCAGTTCTATCCTTTGGATAATAGGCCCAGTTCCATGGAAATATCGAGCGTTCAATATGCGGCATGGTCACCAGATGCCGACCGGATTTGTCACACAGCATGGCCGCGTTGTAATCGCTGCCATTGGGATTGGCGGGATAGCCCTCGTACCCGTATTTCGCCACGATATCATAGTTTTCTTCGGGCTGGGGGAGGATGAACTTGCCCTCGCCATGGGAAATCCAAACGCCTAAGGTGCAGCCATCTAGACTGGATAGCATCACGGAATTGTTTTTTTGGATTTTCACCGAGCTAAAGTTGCTTTCGTGCTTATGGGAATCGTTGTAGGTCAGCTTACCGTGGGTTTTATGATCGGGATTGATGAGGTTTAGTTCCATGAACAATTGGCATCCGTTGCAGATGCCGACGGATAAGGTATCCGGTCTGGCAAAGAAGTTTTTGATGACCGCGTTGGCCTTTTCGTTGTATTTGATAGCGCCGGCCCAGCCTTTGGCGCTGCCTAGGACATCGGAGTTGGAAAACCCGCCGACGGCCCCTAGGAATTGGATGTCTTCGAGATTTTCCCGGCCTGAAATCAGGTCGGTCATATGTACATCCTTGACATCGAAGCCGGCCAAGAACATGGCATTGGCCATTTCGCGTTCGGAGTTGCTTCCCTGTTCACGGAGAATGGCCGCTTTGGGCTTCTCGACTGCGCTCGAAGTGACACCTGTTCCTATTGTCTGGTCGAGCCCCTCTGCTCCGCTCGGAATAAACTCCGTCGAGACCTCGTCCTGCCCTCTCGATTGCGCTCGAGGGGACAAAATGCCATCGAATTGTTTTGGGAAAATATACTTCAATGCCTGTTCCTTATAATTCCCGAACCGCTCCTTTGCCAATCCTTTCGCAGTCTGCCTATCATCCAACAAATAGGAAGTCTTGAACCAAGTGTCGCGCAATGAGGCTATATTCAGTCCCATTTCCATACTTCCGTTTTTTAGGTTCAGCGTACTTTCGGAAGTAACCTCACCTATCTTTTTAAAATCGATTTTTTTATCGGACAGGTTT
>JBGTMS010000205.1:0-22368 GCA_041743425.1 Zeaxanthinibacter sp.
GAGATCTTCACAAGGCGCTTAACGTAATGCACGGTCAGATTTTCGGGATCAGCAAGAAAGTTAATCTTGCTATTTTCGGCCACGGTAATGTCGGAGGAACCCTTGTAGAACAAGTTATGGGGTCTTCAAAAACCATCGAGAATAGAAAAGGGATATTAGTGAATATTTTTGCCCTGGCCAACTCCAGGAAATTGCTGCTGAATAAAAATGGTCTTTCAAAGCAGTGGAAAAAGGCGATCACGGAACAGGGAGTACCCTACACACTGGACGATATTTTTACCTATGCCAGAAAGCACCATCTGGAGAATCTGATTGCAATTGACAATACTGCGAGTGAGGACTTTGTATCCCATTACTCCGAATTTATCGAGAACGGATTTGATTTGGTTTCATCGAACAAAATTGCAAATACCCTCAGCTTTGATTTTTACCGGCAGCTCAGGGAGGAATTGAATAAAAAACATAAGACATATCTGTATGAAACCAATGTAGGTGCAGGCCTTCCGCTTATTGACACCATTAAATTGCTGCATTTGTCCGGAGAGAATATTACACGTATTAAAGGCGTTTTTTCTGGATCTCTGAGTTATATCTTCAATACCTTTTCTGAAACAGAAACCCCTTTCTCCGAAGTGATTAAAGATGCGGTACGGCTGGGATATACCGAGCCGGATCCCCGGGAAGATCTGTCAGGGAATGATGTGGGCAGGAAGTTGCTGATTCTGGCACGGGAACTGGATCTGCGCAATGAATTTTCGGATATCACTATTCAGAATCTGATCCCGGACCCATTACGACAAGGTAAGGTATCGGATTTTATGAATCATCTGGACAGTCTGGATGACACCTTTTATGAGATGAAGAAAAACCAGGAAAAAGGTCATGTGCTGAGATATATAGGAGATTTACATGGCGACCTTCAAAAAGACAAGGGAATTCTTGACGTGGCTCTCGTTTCAGTGCCTTGCGAAAGTGCCCTGGGTCAGGTGAAGGGGTCCGACTCTATAATAGAGATATATACGGAATCTTATGGCAGGCAGCCTCTGGTCATACAGGGAGCAGGAGCAGGTGCCTCTGTGACAGCGAGAGGGGTGTTCGGCGATATATTAAGAATCGCCGAAAAGGGTTGAAACATTGTGAGAGATGATACGATCTCACGGAAACGGAAGTACACTTTCCGTACTAATTGAACTAAAAGCATGAGTGAACAAAAGAAAATAGCGACACCTCAGTTTGAAACGATGGCGATACGGACCCAGATGGAACGATCGAATTTCAGGGAGCACTCTAATCCTGTGTACCTGACCTCCAGTTTTGTATTTGAGGATGCGGAAGATATGCGGGCATCATTTGCTGAAGAAAAAGAAGGAAATATTTACTCCAGGTATTCCAATCCCAACACTTCGGAACTCGTAGAAAAAGTGTGCCGGATGGAAGGCGCAGAAGATGGGTTTGCCTTTGCTTCAGGAATGGCGGCCGTTTTCTCGACTTTCGCCGCCCTTCTGGAAAGTGGAGATCATATCGTCTCCTGCCGCAGTATTTTTGGATCGACGCATAGCCTCCTGAGTCAGTTTTTTCCAAAATGGCAGATTGAACACAGTTATTTTAAATTTCATGAACCTGAATCAGCCGAGCAGCTCATCACCTCACGCACCAAAATGCTATATGTTGAATCCCCGACCAATCCCGGGGTGGATATTCTTGATCTGGAACTACTGGGCGCAATCGCGAAAAAGCATGGAATTCTGATGGTGGTGGATAACTGCTTCGCGACTCCGTATTTACAGCAACCCATAAAATTCGGAGCTGACCTGGTCATACATTCAGCAACGAAGTTAATGGACGGACAGGGCCGTGTCCTGGCAGGTTTAACCGTTGGCAGCAGGGATCTGATAGACAAGATCTATCGTTTTTCAAGAATTACAGGTCCCTCCTTATCTCCGTTTAATGCCTGGCTGTTGTCAAAGAGCCTTGAAACATTAGCGGTAAGGGTGGACAGGCACTGTAGCAATGCGCTTGAACTTGCCGAATTCCTGGAAAAGGATCCAAGGGTATCCTGGGTTAAGTACCCTTTTCTTAGGTCCCATCCCCAGTACGCGCTGGCCAAAAAACAAATGAAATCGGGGGGAAGCGTTGTTGCCTTTGAGGTCAGGGGTGGGGTTGATGCCGGGCGGAAATTCTTTGATGCCATACAATTGCTGTCCCTTTCAGCCAATCTGGGCGATACCCGAAGTATTGTCACACATCCCGCGTCTACCACCCATAGCAAACTTACAGAGAATGAGCGCCTTGATTCCGGCATTTCAGACGGAATGATCCGGGTTTCAGTAGGTTTGGAACATATTTCAGATATCATTGCCGACATCAGGCAGGCGCTGGATCGTTGCGAGCCAGGTAATTAGGTCGGATATCAAGTGAATAAATCATGAAGCCGATCTTCAGGTGAAAGGAACGGTGTCTCCAAAATAAATGCCGACCCTGCCGCATGCTTCAGAAATAGCCTCTTCATAACCCCGGTGGCGGGAGGAATAGTGTTAATTTTTACTATCTTCACTCCATGCTCTCCAAAAAGACCAAATACGGGTTGAAAGCACTGGCTTATCTGGCAGTCCAACCTAAAAACCAACCCGTCCAGATTGCGGAAATTTCGATGCACGAAAATATTTCACAGAAGTTTTTGGAAAGTATACTGTTATCGCTGCGCAAAACCGGTTTTTTAGGATCGAAGAAGGGCAAGGGTGGGGGTTATTATTTGATAAAACCTCCTTCCGAAATACCGCTGACCGGGGTCATGCGCGTATTAGAAGGGCCAATAGCGATGGTTCCCTGTGTAAGCCTGAATTTTTATGAGCAATGCTCGGATTGTCCTGATGAGGCCAGCTGTTCCGTTCATAAACTGATGTTGCAGATAAGAGATAGCACACTGAATGTATACCGAACCACGACATTGCAGGATTTGTTGGTTTGATCGTCTTTTCTGGAACCCTGGCGGAGATTTGATGCGAATCTCTCAATATTCCGTTATTTTTGTTGCATAATTAATAATGAAATCCGAATTAAAATTTTAATCTATAAAAACCATAGAGTTAGAATAATATTCGGGTTTTTTTAACGTATTAAATGGGGAATTAGTTTTAAATTTGAAAAGTCTACCAACTCTATAGGAGTAATAAAATTAGTGCTTATGTTACTAACGCAGCAGCAGATAGAGAATCTGAATCACCAGTTCAAAGGTATTCCCCCCGAAGAAATCATCTCCTGGGCCATCCAATACGCAGGAAATCCTGTTGTTACAACCAATTTCCGACCATACGAAGTAGCCATCCTCCATGCGGTAACTGATGTGATGCGCGACATTCCGGTGATCTGGTGCGATACGGGCTATAATACGCCAAAAACCTACCAGCATGCGGAAGAACTGACATACAGGCTTGGACTTAATATAAAATTATATGTCCCCCTTCAGACTTCAGCACACAGGGATGCCGTACTCGGAATCCCTGATGTTGAGGATCCGCGTCACCGCGCGTTCACTGAACAGGTAAAACTCGAACCTTTCAAAAGGGCCATGCAGGAGCACCGTCCGGATGTTTGGTTTACCAACCTCCGAAAAGGGCAGACGGCACACAGGGATACATTGGATATCCTTAGTCTCAGTAAGGATGGCGTATTAAAGGTGAGTCCGTTTTACCACTGGAATGACGCTCAGCTCGATGTCTACCTCAAGGAACGCAACCTTCCGAACGAGCATTCTTATTTTGACCCTACCAAAGTCCTGGAAAACCGCGAATGCGGTTTGCATAGCTAACCCATTCAAAAAACAGCTAATAAATACCATAAATACTAAAGGCCGCTTTATATACCTATAAAACCTATAGGATAACATAATAAAGCATCCAAAATCACACAAATGCAGAGTTTCAGAACCGAAATAGAAAATCCCATTGTCCAGAAGGACATTTTAGAACTCGAAAAGAAAATACGCCTGTTTAAAGACGGCGGTTTGGACGAGGAAAAGTTTCGCAGCCTTCGTCTCGCCAGAGGCGTTTACGGGCAGAGACAACCTGGGGTTCAGATGATACGGATGAAAATCCCATATGGCAAGCTGACCGTGCGCCAACTCAGAAGGATCGCAGACGTCTCCGACGAGTTTTCCACTGGCAGGCTGCACATCACCACCCGTCAGGATATTCAGATCCATTATGTGGATTTGGACCGGACGCCGGAATTATGGTCCCAGTTGGAACAGGATGAGGTAACGCTCCGCGAGGCATGTGGTAACACAGTTAGAAACGTGACGGCCAGTGAAACGGCAGGCATAGATCCTGAAGAACCCTTTGATTTATCACCCTATGCCCACGGGCTTTTTGAATACTTTCTGCGTAATCCGATCGGGCAGGAGATGGGTCGTAAGTTTAAAGTCTCCTTCTCTTCAAGTGATGCCGATACCGGATTGTCCTACATGCATGACCTGGGCTTTATTGCCAAATCCCGAAATGGGGAACCAGGCTTTAAAGTAATGCTGGGCGGCGGTCTCGGATCTCAACCCCGCCATGCGGACGAACTTTACGAATTTTTGGCTGCAGACAAGATCATACCTCTTATGGAAGGGGTGATTCGCGTCTTTGACCGCTATGGAGAAAGAAAGAGCAGGGCGAAGGCACGGATGAAGTTCCTGTTAAAAGATCTTGGACTGGATGGATTTAAGGAATTGCTGGAAGCCGAGCAGCCCGCCATTCCCGTTCACACCTTCCCCATTGATACCGCGGACTATCCACTTACACATCCCTCGCATAAGGAAGCTCCTCAGATCGCCATTAGTGATCCAAAGGCCTTCGAAATATGGAAAAAAACGAATGTGGTGACCCAGAAGCAACCCGGTTATGTGGCGGTCGGGATCAAGGTGCTGCTCGGTGATTTTTATACAAGCCAGGCCCGCCAATTATCTGATCTGGTCGAAAACTTCGCGGCAGGGGAGCTGAGACTTACCCTCAGGCAGAATATTTTGATCCCCTTCGTGCAGGAAGCATCCTTACCCTATATATATACCGAGCTTCTTAATATGGGCCTGGCAGAAGCCGGCTACAACAAAGCCCTGGACATTACAGCCTGTCCCGGGACCGATACTTGTAATCTTGGTATTGCCAGCAGTACCGGAATTGCCGAAGAACTGGAAAAGGTGATCGCATCAGAATATCCCAATTACATAAATAATCCGGATGTCGTTATAAAGATCAGCGGGTGTATGAATGCATGCGGGCAGCATAATATGGCTCATATCGGTTTTCAGGGAATGTCTGTCAGGACAAAGGAAAAACTGGTGGCCCCTGCCCTGCAGGTGTTGTTAGGCGGAGGGAACCTGGGTAACGGCAACGGTCGATTTGCAGATAAGGTGATTAAGATTCCCAGTAAAAGAGGGCCGGCTGCACTCAGGCTTATTTTGGATGATTACGAAACCAACGGGGCTGGAGATCGCTATGAAGTATATTATGAGGCCAAAGGACAACTTTATTTTTACGAATTATTAAAACCGTTATCGGCTACCGATAATTTAGTCCCTTCCGATTTTATAGATTGGGGGAATAACGAAAAGTATGAACAGGCGATAGGAGTAGGAGAATGCGCAGGTGTGGTCATAGACCTTGTTGCGACATTGCTTCTGGAAAGTGACGAGAAAATTGCCAATGCACAGCTTGCTATGGGGGAACAAAAGTGGGCTGCAGGCATTTATCATGCCTACTCCGCCATGGTCAATGCTGCCAAGGCCTTGCTAACGTTGGAAGATACCAAAACAAATACCCATGCGAGCATCATTGCAGATTTTGATGCAATCTATGTTCAGTCAAAGAGACTCGATCTTGGATATTCATTTGAAGAAAAAGTGCTGGCCATCAATAAAACAGCACCTAGCGGGGAATTTGCATTAAAATACATCTCAGAGGCCGTTGAATTTTTAAAAACGGTGGACACATTCAGGCAACTGGAATTAGCTGAAGCAGGATAGCATGGTCAGAAAGACGAAACATAATATAATTTCTCCGCAAGTACTCGCTGCCACTGATAATCGTCCGGCACGTCTTACCGTCGTGGGTGCAGGGCCCGGAGATGCGGACCTTATTACCCTCAAAGCGGTAAAAGCACTTCAAAATGCCAATGTAGTATTATATGATGCGCTGGTAAATCCAAAGCTGCTTGAACATGCGAAAGGAGCAGAATTGTTGTTCGTGGGGAAGAGAAAAGGATGTTATACGTACCGACAGGATCAGATCAACGATCTGATTGTTCAACGCGCCCATGCCAAAGGCCATGTTGTCCGACTTAAAGGTGGAGATCCATTTGTTTTCGGACGTGGGGCGGAAGAAATGGAATTCGCTGCGCAACACGGGGTACATGTTGCGATGGTACCCGGCATTAGTTCGGCCCTTTCCGTTCCTGCCATGCAGCAGATTCCCGTGACCAAAAGAAGGGCTTCAGAAAGTTTTTGGGTAATTACAGGCACTACCAAAGATCACGCACTGTCGGAAGACGTAGCCCTGGCAGCCAAATCGAATGCCACAATCGTAATCCTTATGGGGATGTCGAAACTGGCGGCTATAGTCGCATTGTTTCAGGAGGAAGGCAAGGCCTCCTTACCGGTCGCTGTGATTCAGAATGGAACACTGGAAGATGAAAAGGCAGGGGTGGGAACCATAGACACCATTCTGGAGGTGGTTAAAAGGGAAAATCTTGGCAGTCCGGCTATAATTATAATCGGGGAAGTCGTACAGCACAGGGAGCAGATGAGAAGGTTGTTTACTGCGGCCAGCTCAAAACCTACCATGAAAAATGAGATGCTACTGTATGATTTAGACAAAGTAACTGCTGATGGATCGAAATAACTTATATCCTGTTTTCCTGAAAGTCGCGAATCTCCATGTTCTGATTGTCGGTGGGGGTAATGTGGCGGAGGAGAAATTGCGGTTCCTGACAAAATCAAGTCCGGATGCCGTAATAAGCATGGTCGCTCCGGAGTATTTGGAGGCAACTCTAAAACTGGCTTCGGAATATAATGTGACGGTCATCTATGACAGGTATAACAAAGCATATCTCGAAGGGAAGCATCTGGTGATTGCCACCACAGACAACCCCACTGTAAACATAACCGTTTACGAAGATTGCAGGGAACAGAACACCCTGGTGAATGTGGCCGATAATCCACCTTATTGTGATTTTTATATGGGTGGAATAGTAACCAAAGGACATGTCAAGATCGGTATATCGACCAATGGCAAATCGCCCACTACAGCTAAGAGATTACGGCAGTTCTTTGAAGAAGTCATCCCGGAGGACATTAATTTAATGGTAACCAATTTGCACACCTACAGACGGAAACTTAAAGGTGATTTCCAATCCAAGGTTGATGAGATGAATAAGGTAACAAGTTCATTGATCAAATAGAAACAAACAGCGAACATGGTTCTTTGCTGCGGCAGGTACCGATGCCACCTGAAATTAAAAATGAAAACATGATTAAAACAGATATTATTATCATTGGGGCTGGCCCGACAGGCCTGTTTACAGTTTTTGAGGCAGGTTTGCTCAAAATGAAGACCCATTTGATTGATGCCCTTCCGCAACCCGGCGGTCAGTGTTCCGAAATCTATCCCAAAAAGCCCATTTATGACATTCCCGCCTATCCGGAAATTCTGGCAGGGGATTTGGTGGAAAGGCTCATGGAGCAGATCAAACCATTCAAACCCGGATTTACCCTGGGGGAGCGTGCTGAAACACTTGACAGGCTGGAAGACGGATCTTTTGTGGTTACAACGAGTCATGGAACCGCGCACCAGGCACCCGTGGTGGTGATTGCAGGTGGTCTCGGCTCTTTTGAACCGAGAAAGCCGCCCATAGAAAACATTAACGAATTTGAGGATAAAGGTGTCTCTTATATTATCAAAGACCCGGAAGTGTATCGTGGAAAGAAGGTCGTCATCTCCGGGGGCGGCGATTCTGCACTTGACTGGGCTATTCATCTGTCCGGAATAGCATCGGAAGTAGCACTTGTTCACCGGCGAAACGAATTTCGTGGTGCATTAGATTCCGTTGAGAAAGCTGCAGCCCTGGCCAGGTCAGGTAAAATTAAGCTGTACACCGAAGCGGAGGTTAGGAAACTCTATGGCGATGAACATCTGGAAGCGGTTGTCATCCGGCACAATGATATGTCTATGGGGGAAAGCTATGTTGAAACGGACTATTTTATCCCACTTTTTGGTCTTTCCCCGAAATTAGGTCCGATCGGCTACTGGGGAATGGAGATCGAAAAAAATGCGATCAAAGTCAATAATGCATATGATTATCAGACCAATATTCCGGGAGTATATGCCATCGGGGATGTAAATACTTACCCGGGAAAACTGAAACTTATCCTATCAGGGTTCCATGAAGCGGCAGTTATGTGTCAGAGCGCTTACCAACGTGTGAACCCGGGAAAGAAATATGTTATGAAATACACAACGGTCGGAGGTGTTGAAGGTTTTGACGGGAGTAAAAAGGAAGCTAAAAAAGAAGTGGTGCAGAGTATTATATAACCTCACGACCATCTTGATTATTTTAATTAGTTAATAAGCCTTTTAATTCAATCGAATTAAAAGGCTTTTATTTGCAGGGTCGTGTAAAAAAGGACCAGTTTGTTTGCATTTAATGATTTGGTAACGTTACTTTGCACTAGTTCTTTACATATTTGAAATTGTTATCAAGAAAGGCGGAGGGAATGGACCCTGTGAAACCTTAGCAACCCTTTTCCTGTAGCACTCGGGCTACCGGAAAAAGAAGGTGCTACATTCTATCCTGAATCGGAATAAGCGAAAGGACAGATAACACAAAGCTGGGTTTTCCTATTTTCTTCCCTTACTTGACAGCAATTTTATTTACACTTTCAAAGGTTACAGTTCAAGCGTATGACATTGATTGAAGAAATTTTACGGGAAAGAATCCTGGTACTGGATGGTGCTATGGGCACCATGTTACAAAGGTATAAATTTACCGAAGCAGATTTCAGAGGGGAACGATTCCTGGATTGGCCAACTTCCCTTCAGGGAAATAATGACCTTTTGTCCCTTACCCAACCTCATGCTATTGCCGAAATCCACCGTTTGTATTTTGAAGCGGGAGCGGATATTGTGGAAACCAATACCTTCTCCGGAACGACGGTTGCGATGGCTGATTACCAAATGGAGGAACTGGTGTACGAACTCAACTTGGAATCCACACGAATCGCAAAAGAGGTGGCGGCTCAATTTACAGCCGCCAACCCGGGGAAACCCAGGTTTGTTGCGGGAAGCATTGGCCCGACCAATAAAACGGCGAGCATGTCACCTCTGGTCAATGATCCGGGTTTCAGAGCGATCTCCTTTGAAGACTTACGTGTCGCTTACAGACAACAGGTAGCCGCCCTTCTTGACGGTGGGGTCGATATCCTGCTGGTAGAAACCATATTTGATACGCTGAATGCCAAAGCTGCCCTGTTCGCCATAGATGAACTAAAAAATGAACGGCAATTGCAAACCCCGGTCATGGTCAGCGGGACCATCACCGACGCATCCGGTCGCACACTTTCCGGGCAGACCGCGGAGGCATTCCTGATTTCCGTATCCCATACGCCAATTATTTCCATAGGGTTCAATTGCGCTCTTGGAGCGAACCAGTTAGTGCCCTATCTGGAGGTATTGTCCGCCAAATCAGAACATGCCATATCAGCCCATCCCAATGCCGGTCTGCCTAACGCTTTTGGCAGCTATGACCAGTCACCGGAAGAAATGGCTGAACAAATCCGTGAGTACATGGAGAAAGGGCTTGTGAACATTGTAGGAGGCTGCTGTGGTTCTACTCCGGCACATATCAGGGCAATTGCCGCACTCACACCCAATTATGAACCAAGAAAACTATTGGTCCTGCATTGACCGGTCCTGATGATACAGCTCGCAGCAAAAAGGAGTTTCCGGTCGCAGGGGATACATCTTTGTTCCACGATATTAAGTAGTACCACCAATGAAAGGGGAGACCACAGATAATTTGGCTATACAGAACACGATTCGCCCGGATCGCTTTTTAAAGCTATCCGGGCTGGAACCATTGGTAATTACCCCGGAAAGTAATTTTATCAATGTGGGGGAGAGGACCAATGTGGCAGGCTCCAGAAAATTTCTGCGTCTGATACAGGAAGGAAATTTTGAGGCCGCCCTGGAAATTGCAAGACATCAGGTGGAGGGGGGTGCTCAGATCATTGATATCAATATGGATGATGGTCTGATAGAAGGCAAGGAAGCTATGGTCAGATTTCTGAATCTCATCGTTGCAGAACCTGATATCGCCCGTGTTCCCATTATGATTGATAGCTCAAAATGGGAGATCATAGAGGCAGGATTGCAGGTCGTGCAGGGAAAATGTGTGGTGAATTCCATCAGTCTGAAGGAGGGAGAGGATCACTTTCTTCACCAGGCAAGACTCATACGAAGGTATGGTGCTGCTGTGATTGTCATGGCCTTTGATGAGACAGGACAGGCGGACAATTATGACCGGAGGATAGAAATTGCGAAACGATCTTATGATCTGCTGTTAAGCCAGGTCAACTTCCCGCCCGAAGATATCATTTTCGACCTTAATATATTTCCGGTGGCCACCGGAATGGATGAACACAAACGCAATGCGGTCGACTTTATTGAGGCGACCGCGTGGGTGCGAAAACATCTGCCTTATTGCAGCGTTAGCGGCGGTGTCAGTAATGTTTCATTCAGTTTCCGGGGAAATGATCCTGTTCGCGAGGCCATGCATTCGGTTTTTCTATATCACGCCATACAGGCCGGAATGAATATGGGGATAGTCAATCCTGCATTACTGGACATCTATGACGACATTGCACCGGAACTGCTGGAAAGGGTTGAAGATGTTATTCTTAACAGGAGAGACGATGCCACCGAGCGGCTTCTCGAATTCGCCGAAACAGTGGTGGGTAAGGCAAGGGAAAGCAAAGCCGATTTGTCATGGAGGGAGGAATCCCTGCAGGCACGGATCACCAAAGCCTTGGTTAAAGGGATGGAGCAGTTCATTGAACAGGATGTGGAAGAAGCCAGGCGATCAGTAAAAAAGCCGATTGAAGTAATTGAGGGTCATCTGATGACAGGCATGAATGTGGTAGGAGATTTATTCGGAAGTGGGAAAATGTTTCTGCCCCAGGTGGTAAAATCTGCCAGGGTTATGAAGAAAGCGGTCGCCTACCTGTTACCTTTCATTGAAGAAGAGAAACTGAAGAATCCCCAAGAAGATCAGAAAAAGGGGGCCGGTAAAATATTAATGGCAACTGTTAAAGGAGATGTACACGATATTGGCAAAAATATTGTCGGGGTTGTACTTGCATGTAATAACTATGAAATCATCGATCTTGGGGTGATGGTCCCGCCGGACAAAATTATTCTAAAAGCAAAAGAGGAAATGGTAGATATCATTGGTCTGAGTGGCCTGATAACCCCCTCCCTGGATGAAATGGTCTTCCTGGCCAAGGAGATGGAGCGCCAGAAATTCAGCGTCCCCTTGCTTATCGGAGGAGCTACTACGAGCAAGGCGCATACAGCAGTAAAGATCGACCCGCAATACAGCCATGCCGTTGTTCACGTGAATGATGCCTCGAGAGCAGTTACGGTGGTGGGAGAATTGCTTCAGAATAAATCGTCCGACCATTATAAGAATGGTATCAAAGAAGATTATGCCGCCTTCCGGCTGCAATTTGCAAAACGAGGGAAAGAAAAGGACTATCTCTCCCTGGCAGCCGCACGGGAAAATAAATTTCGTATTCCATGGACGAATGATGGTATTAAAAAACCAAGGCAGATGGGCATTCAGATTATAGAAAGCCTCGATCTCAGGAAATTAATACCCTACATTGACTGGACTCCATTTTTCAGGTCCTGGGAACTTCATGGAAAATATCCGGACATTCTGAATGATGATGTCGTGGGCAAGGAAGCAACATCGCTTTTCCAGGATGCCCGACATATGCTCACCAGGCTTACCGATGGAAAGACATTGCAGGCAAAAGCGGTATTTGGACTTTTTAAGGCGAACAGTGTGGATGATGATATTGTTGCGCATCATGACGGGGAGTCCTTTATTTTCCGTACCCTACGGCAGCAATTAAAAAAACGGGAAGGGGTCCCCAACTTCGCGCTGGCAGATTTTATCGCTCCAAAAGCAACGGGCATTCAGGATTATATCGGTTGCTTTTGTGTCACAGCA
The DNA here is from genome assembly GCA_041743425.1 of Zeaxanthinibacter sp. GTDB lineage: Bacteria > Bacteroidota > Bacteroidia > Flavobacteriales > Flavobacteriaceae > JTS-RE37. The sequence goes on from JBGTMS010000205.1 coordinate 12,268, forward strand.
GGTTTTGGAACAGAACAACTGGCGGAGCAATATCGGAAGGACCTTGACGATTATAACTCCATCCTGGTAAAAGCCCTTTCCGACCGGCTTGCAGAAGCTTTTGCAGAGTATTTACACATGGAAGTGAGGACCGGGTATTGGGGATACACTCCAGATGAGAAATTAAATAACGAGGCACTCATAAAAGAATCCTACCAGGGGATCCGTCCCGCACCTGGATACCCGGCTTGTCCGGACCACCTGGAAAAATGTACCATTTGGGAACTATTGAAGGTAAATGAAAATATAGGAGTAACGTTAACTGAAAGTCTCGCCATGTGGCCTTCTGCAAGTGTAAGCGGATATTATTTCGCCCACCCTGAAGCCCGGTATTTCGGAGTGGGTAAAATCACTCAGGATCAGGTAGCTGATTTTGCAGAACGCAAGGGCATCCCCAGCGAAAAAGCTGAGAAGTGGCTGGCACCCAATATTGCCGATAACTTACCCGTAATCGTGTCGCAGTAAAGGATAACCCATACGGAATGGTCACCGCTCAATGATACTTGTAAAAATTTGAAATCATAAATGAAGACATGCATAAAATAGCATGATCCCCGTCAATGAAAGTAACAGATCATATTAATAATGCAAGGGGTAAAACGCTTTTCTCATTTGAGATCATCCCGCCTGTGAAAGGCAGGAGCATTCAGGAACTCTATGACAACATTGATCCTCTTATGGAATTTAATCCCCCCTTTGTGGATGTAACAACGTCCAGAGAGGAATATATTTACCTTGACCGGAACGGTCTTCTGGATAAAAAATTGACCAGGATGCGTCCCGGAACCGTTGGAATCTGTGCCTCAATTATGCACAAATATCAGGTAGATGCCATTCCCCATGTACTTTGCGGCGGATTTACGAAGGAAGAAACAGAATACCTGTTGGTAGATTGTCATTATCTCGGTCTGGATAACATAATGGCACTGAGAGGTGATGCAATGAAGGAGGAGAAATACTTTGAAGCCACCAAAGGGGGAAATGTATATGCATGCGATCTTGTCAAACAAATTCAGAATTTGAAGAAAGGATGTTATTTGCATGATGTGGTTGAAACCGCCGATTGTGCCGACTTCTGTGTGGGGGTGGCGGGATATCCCGAAAAACATATGGAGGCTCCTTCCCTGAAAACGGATCTTAAGTGGTTGAAGAAGAAGATTGACGAAGGCGCTGACTATGTTGTGACACAGATGTTTTTTGACAATCAGAAATATTTTGAGTTTGTGGATGCCGCCCGGGCTATAGATATTACGGTCCCCATTATTCCGGGAATCAAACCCATTGCCGTGAAGAGCCATCTTCAGTTATTACCCCAGGTCTTTCGCATCGATCTCCCCCAGGACCTTATTGAAAGTGTGGAGGCCTGCAAGAGCAATTCTGAGGTTCGTCAGGTTGGGATTGAATGGACCATCAACCAGTCACGGGAACTGAAGGCCGCGGGCGTTCCTGTGCTGCACTATTATTCTATGGGCAAATCCGATAATATCAGAGCGGTGGCAAAAGCCGTTTTTTAATGGAATCAACACCTTATTATTAACAGCTTGCCCATCCATGCGGTTCCGGGGAGCATCAGGGATCTTTCCGGAACGATTTATTTTCTATTTTTACCGCTGATGAATTGCAGGATACTGATTCCTCTTTTTTTTTCCTGGTTAAGCGGGTTCTCCCAGAAGGATAGTATACCTGCCTTACATACGCTGGATGCCTCACCTTTTTATGGCTCCATCATCCTTCACAATCCTGATATTTCCCATTTGATCCAGTCACATCCAAGAGGAATTATCCTTTCATGGAATAAAAAAAGTTTTGGTGCTGAAGCATGGGAACAGGAATACAATTACCCGGATTTCGGTTTTTCGTTTGTCTACCAGGATATGGAGAATAGGACGCTGGGGAGCAATTATGCCCTGTTTGCCCATTATAATTTTTACTTTTTGAAAAGGATGCTCCAGTTCCGGATGGGGCAAGGGATTGCATATAATACCTCGCCTTATGATAAAACCCTGAATTTCCGTAACAATGCCTATGGTTCTCATTTTCTGAGTACCACTTATGCCATGGTCAATTATTATCGTGAAGAAATTCTTCCCCAGCTTGGATTCAAAGCTGGCATTGCGCTTATTCATTATTCCAATGCCAATTTCAAGGCACCCAATACCTCTACCAATTCCTTTACATTAAATGCCGGACTGGTTTATAGTCTGGAGAACCGGGAAAAACCTTCCTTCCGATATGTAGAAGATACCCTTGATTACAGGGAATCCATTCATGCCAACCTGGTATTCAGGGGGGGTATGAATGAAAGTGATGTTATCAATTCCGGGCAGTTTCCTTTTTTTATTTTATCGGCCTACGCTGACAAAAGACTCGGAAGAAAAAGTGCAATTCAGTTTGGTGGGGACCTATTCTTTTCCCGATTCCTGAAAGAACTGATCCGGTACCAGTCGATCGCCTTTCCCGACCTGGCCGTAGATGCCGGGGATGACTACAAACGTGCGGGTCTTTTTATAGGTCATGAATTATTTATTAATAAAATGAGTGTAATTACGCAATTGGGGTATTATGTCTATTATCCCTTTGATTTTGAAGGTAGGATGTACAACAGAATTGGTCTGAAAAGGTATTTCGGGGATCGTTTTTTTGGAGCAATTACGCTTAAATCCCATGCGGCAAAGGCGGAAGCCGTTGAGTTTGGATTTGGGATTCGGCTGTAGAAAAAGAAAGAGAAATGTGTTTGGTGTATATTTCAGACGGTAATATAAAACAATGAAGGGTTACTGTAGCGGACAAAAGGTAATTGGAAAGACAAGGGTGGTGGGTTTTTTTTGGATATTGCCGACCCTGCTTTTATTCCCATCCTGTACAGGTGAAGATATCCCGGATTGTGTACAGGCTAAAGGAGAAGTGAGCAGGGAAGAAGTGGTGGTGGAGCCATTTACGGTGATTACGGCTGCGGAGAATATCACCCTTGTCATCAAACAAGGGCCATTGCAAAGGGTGGAAATAGAAACAGGGGAGAATTTGCGGAACGAAGTCGAAGTGCGAGTAGAAGACGGTACATTGTTGCTAAAAGATACCAATGACTGCAATCTGTTCAGAGACTACGGAACGACCACAGTCTACGTCACTGCTCCGGAAATTACGGAAATCAGAAGTAGCAGCGGATTTCCGATCCGTAGCGATGGCATCCTGAATTATGAGTCCCTTATCCTCTATTCCGAAAGTTTTCTGAATTCCGACGCTCAAACCACGGATGGGTCGTTTGATCTCTCATTGTCTTCCACCCGGCTGAGTGTGGTGGTGAACGGGATCGCTTACTTTAAGCTGAGGGGAGACGTGGCGGAGCTGGAAATTACCATCGCGGCCGGCGATTCCAGAATAGAGGCCGCTGAGCTGTCTGCTGACAGAGTGCTGGTGAATCACAGGGGGAGCAATGATATCCTGATCCATCCGCTGGAATCGCTGGTGGGGGTAATTCGGGGTACAGGTGATGTGATAAGTAATACCATGCCTGCCACGGTAGAGGTGGAGGAATTGTATACCGGGAAGTTGATATTTAGAAATTGAATTCCCTCACCATTAAACACGGGTAGTTATTTTTCTCGCGATGAAACAAATGCTGTCCGCAACCGTCAACTGTTTTCCTTGCAAAAGGTCCCTGAACCGCAGACTTCGGCCGCAGTTCTCAAAACAACGACCATTGGATAAGATATAATCGTTTGCTGTGAAAGGTTTCCTTCAATTGTTGGCAAGAGCCGTCCGATCATTAAAAGGATCGGAGGCGGGAAACCCGCATCCCGGTCAAGCAGATACGTTGTTTTCTGCAATGGTAGCGCAAGGACGGATTCCGGGAATGGCAGTCACAGTATTTCACGAAGGCAGGGTCTGTTTTGAGAAGGGTTACGGCTTTGCAAACCTGGAGGCAAGAAAAATAGTCATGCCCCGGCAGACACTTTTCAGAGCAGCGAGCGCTTCCAAATGTATTGCGGCAGGCGCCCTCGCGAAGATGGTGGCCCAGGGAATTATAGATCTGGATCGCTCTTTCTACGACTACGTACCCTATTATCCCCGGAAGGGAGTTGATTTTACGATAGGACAGCTTGCGGGGCATACGGCAGGTATAAGGGGATATAGGGGAAAAGAATGGGCCCTGAATAAACCCTATGATATACGTGAAGGGATTGAGGTATTTAAAATGGATCCACTTTTGTACCCGCCGGGAACCCAATATTTTTACAACAGTTACGATTGGGTTCTTGTGTCTCTCGCAATGCAGGAGGCCAGCGGCATATCCTTTGCGGAATATGTAAAACAACAGCTACTAAACCCACTTGGGATGTTCCATACATTGGAGGAGCCGGTGGGTTCGGATACCGCTTCAGTTGCTGAATCTCCTGAAATGGCAACCTTTTATACAAAATCGCAGGGAAGATTTCAAAAGGCCGTTTCCGTGGATAATCGCTATAAGCTGGCTGCCGGAGGCTACCTGACCACTTCCAGGGACCTGTGTTTGTTCGGTCAGGCAGTTTTAGAAGAACGGATTGCGCCTGAAGGGATCTGGTCACAATTCCTTACACCGCAGCAGATCAACGGCAGCTCCACTTTCTATGGCCTGGGCTGGGAAGTGAGTGCCGACAGGGAAGGCCGTCGCGTTTATGGTCACACGGGAAACGGAGTAGGTGGCTATAGTAATTTTTATGTTTATCCGGCACAGAAAATGGTAATTGCCATCCTGATCAACTGTACCAATCCCGGAGTACAGGCTGAACTTGATAGGGCACGGCAATCACTGATTACAGAAGTCGATGTACTTTGAAGACTGTACTCTATATATGATCTGTAATCCTGAAATACAAAGAGGTCAGGAAACCGTCAGTTCTGTAAATAGCGTTTCAAGATTTTTATTCTTCCTGTTTAACTGAAGCGTTTTAAGCTGATTGTCATGTGCAAAATCAAATACGGCCGGGCGCATATCAGCTGATGTTTCAAATGTGATCTCATAGGTAAATCCGCCGGTATTTCTAACCGCCGTCACCTTAGGTAACCTTTGAAGTATTTGTTCCTCCACCCGGTAGTCAAATTCAACTTCAATGATCTGCCGGCCCTCATTTCGAAGGTCCGAGAGTTTTTTATCAGCAACAAGGTTTCCTTTGTGCATAATCAAAACCCGGTCACAAACAGCCTCTACCTCTTTCATAATGTGAGTGGAAAGTAAAATGGTCTTTTCCCTGCCTATCTCCCGGATCAATTTACGGATTTCCACAAGTTGGTTGGGATCAAGGCCTGTGGTTGGTTCGTCCAGGATAAGGACCTCCGGGTCGTGAAGCAGAGCAGCGGCCAGGCCAACCCTCTGACGGTAGCCCTTTGATAGTGCGCTGATCTTTTTATAGGATTCCGGCTCCAGGCCTGTTTGGCCGATGACGGTGTCAATCCGTCCGGGATCTGTTTTATAGATCCCGGCATTGAAGGCCAGGTATTCCCTGACGAACATCTCGAGATACAAGGGATTGTGCTCCGGCAGGTAGCCAATGAGACGACGCACTTTATTCTGCTCCTTTTCCACATCGAAATCGCAAACCAGTGCCACCCCACTATCGGCACGGCTATACGTACTAAGTATCCTCATCATGGAGGATTTACCTGCGCCATTGGGTCCCAAAAAGCCAACAATTTCACCCTTTGAGATCTTAAAGGAGACATCATTGATTGCTGTTAGGTTGCCAAAAGTTTTACGAATATGAGATACCTGGATGGACATTCCGAAATTTTCCGTAAAAATAAACAATGAAATCAAACGCACCGGGAAGGTAGTTTTGATTCTTAAGGTTCAGGAATTCAGATCGGGTAAACCCAGGTTCTATGTTTGGTTGGCTTTAGGTATGGAGGTCATCGGAATCTGCGGCAGATAAGGGTTGATGCTACACATTGGGTCCTGTATTTGATAAATCTTCAGAATATGTATTTTAAAACTTAATATAATTCAAAAGAATCAGCTTTATTTTAGGAAAAAGATAAAAAATATAGGGCATTAATGAGATACAAATTTAATAAGTACCTTAGCGCTCTATTATTTTAAGATGAATCATAACTGTTTCAGGAACGGATTTTATTTTTATTTCTTTTTTAAGAAGAGATAGGGACCGTTGTAGATTGTTATATACAAGATATCATAGAAAGTCCCGTAAAAACGGGACTTTTTTCATTGCATCCGGTAGCGGGCAGCGCTTGTTAAACATTACTCTGCAGCAGCCGGGTATACCAGAACCGGGAAAGTATCATTGTTTATGGAAGCACGAATAGCGATTCAGGGAATAAAAGGGTCAAACCACTATCAGGTGGCCAGGAACTTCTATGGCGATGAAATTGAATTGGTTGAATGCCTTTCCTTCGATTCGCTGGTTGATGAACTATTAAAAAAGAACGCCGAGCTGGGAATCATGGCCATCGAGAACACCATTGCCGGTTCCATCATTCCCAACTATGCCCTTGTTTATCACAACAAATTGCATATTATCGGGGAGTACTATCTAAACATTCATCATAATCTGATGGTATTGAGAGGGCAGGGTATAAAAGACGTTCGCGAGGTTCACTCCCATCCGATGGCACTTCTGCAGTGCAAAGAATTCTTCCGCGACCATCCGCATATTAAGTTGGTTGAAGACGTAGATACCGCTGAGACTGCCAGGCGGATCCAGAGAAATCAGCTTCGGGACATTGCGGCCATCGCCCCAGTTGTGGCAGCTCAATTGTATGATCTGGAGATCATCGCTCCGGAAATTCAGACCATCAAGAATAACATGACCCGGTTCATTATTATTAAGACGAAGAACAGGGAACTGCCCCGCGAGGAGATCAATAAGGCATCCGTTCGGTTCCTGACCGATCACAAACGCGGCAGTCTTGCAACGGTTCTGAATGTGATGAGTGATTGTAATCTGAATCTCACCAAGATCCAGTCCCTGCCAATCATAGACATTCCATGGAAGTATGCCTTCTTCGTAGATGTCACTTTTGAGGCTTTCGATCATTTTGAGAAAGCAAAGTCATTGCTAAACATAATGACCGAGGAATTTCAGGTGCTTGGAGAATATAAAAATGCAAGGTTATGATCAACTACGCAAGCAGGCTATCGGCCGTTGAGGAATATTATTTCTCGAGTAAACTGAGGGAAGTGCGGGCGCTGGCGGCACAAGGGAAACCAATTATTAATATGGGGATCGGAAGTCCGGATCTTGCGCCTTCTCAGGAAGTGATTACCGCCCTGAAAGATGCAATGGGAGATATTGGTGCCCACCAATATCAGAGCTATCAGGGACTTCCTGAGTTACGCGAGGCAATGGCCGGTTTTTACAAAGATAAATTTGGGGTATCATTACGTCCGGAGGATGAAATTCTACCGTTAATGGGTTCCAAGGAGGGTATTATGCATATTAGTCTCGCATTTTTGAATGAAGGAGATATGGTGCTTATCCCTAATCCCGGATATCCGACCTATACTTCAGTTACCCGTCTTGCAGGAGGGGTGCCGGTATTTTACGATTTGGAAGAAAAAAACAACTGGTTTCCGGATCTGGAAATTCTTTCTAAAAAGGATCTGTCCGGAGTTAAACTGATGTGGATAGGCTATCCGCATATGCCTACGGGAGTTACGGCGACCGAGGCACAATTAAAGGCGTTGGTCGATTTTGCAAGGGAGCATGACATTCTGCTCGTCAATGACAACCCTTACAGCTTCGTTCTGGGTAAGGAACCGATAAGTTTGTTCCGGGTGCCGGGCGCAATGGAATCGGCCCTGGAGTTAAATTCCCTAAGTAAAACCTTCAATATGGCGGGATGGCGTGTGGGGATGCTGCTTGGAAATGCCGCACATCTGAACGCCGTTCTCAAGGTGAAAAGTAATATGGATTCCGGGATGTTCTATGGAATTCAAAAAGGAGCGATCGCCGCATTGCAGAGTGCCGGATCCTGGTTCACAAGTCTGAATGAGATTTATGAAACCCGCAGACAATTGATGTTTGAACTTGCAGATAAATTGCATTGCACCTGTGACAGGAATACGGTTGGGATGTTCGTGTGGGCGAAATTGCCTGAAAATGCGCCATCTTCCGAAAAATATATCGATGAGCTCTTACTGAGGAAATCCATCTTCATAGCACCCGGAACCATTTTCGGCAGCAATGGAGAGGGCTATGTCCGGTTCTCATTATGCGTGAAGGAAGAAGCCATAAGGGAAGCCATCACAAGATGCTGATCCGGTAGGTAAAAGGAATAAATAGACACAATTTTGAGCCGGAGAGATGCCACTGCACCGGTTAAAAAAGAAAGAATGCAAGCAGCTGAAATATGAAAATAGGTATCATTGGAACCGGACTTATTGGCGGGTCGCTCGCGAAGGATATCAGAGCGTTTGATCCTTCGGTTGTGATTTACGGGATAGATTCCAGTGAAGCCCACCTTAACCAGGCCCAAAGCCTTGGAATTATTGATATTCAGGGAACGATCGGGGATCTGTTAACTGTAGATTTGGTTATTGTGAGCATTCCGGTGGATACCCTGGTTCTGGAATTGCCTGGGATTCTTGACGCAGTCGGAGAGGAGACCGTGGTCCTTGACGCGGGATCCACAAAATCCTTAATCTGCAAGTCGGTTGAGAACCATCCGAAACGGCGCAATTTTCTGGCCTGTCATCCTATTGCAGGAACAGAGTTTTCAGGACCTTCCGCAGCGGTCAACGGATTGTTTAAAGGTAAAACAAACATCATTTGCGAGGTTGAGAAGACGGCTTTTAAACTTCAGGAGAAAGCTCTTGAATTATTCACGCAGCTCGGGATGCGTATTCGCTATATGAATCCTGAAGCTCATGACAGACATATTGCATATGTATCCCATTTGTCACATATCAGTTCTTTTATGCTTGGAAAAACGGTGATTGAAAAGGAACGGAACGAACGTGATATCTTTGACATGGCAGGCAGTGGTTTTGAAAGTACCGTTCGGCTGGCAAAAAGTTCTCCGGATATGTGGGCCCCCATTTTCAGGCAGAACAGGACCAACGTGCTCGAGACTCTGGAAGAATACATAGCCAATCTTGAATCGTTTAAAAAGATGATCCTTGACAATGATTTTGACGGCATTTACAGGGAGATGGACAATGTGAATAAAATCAAGGAAATACTAAAGGGAATTCCACTTAATAAATAATAACAATGGAAAATTCAAAAGAATTAAGGCACTGGCTTGACGAGATGAACTTATCACATCCTCTGGTCATTGCAGGACCCTGCAGCGCCGAAACGGAGCAGCAGGTGTTGCAGGTAGCACATGAACTGAAGGATACAGATGTGAATTTTTACCGTGCAGGTATCTGGAAGCCAAGGACGCGGCCCGGGAATTTTGAAGGCGTCGGAGCCATCGGCCTGAAATGGTTGCAGAAGGTGAAAGAGGAAACTGGTCTGAAAACTGCGACTGAAGTAGCAAACAGAGCACATGTGGACCTTGCCCTGGAACACGATGTGGACCTGCTGTGGATAGGTGCAAGGTCTACCGTGAGCCCATTCATCGTCCAGGAAATAGCTGACGCTCTGGCCGGTACAGATAAGATTGTTCTTGTTAAGAATCCTGTGAATCCGGATTTGTCTCTTTGGCTTGGGGCCGTTGAACGCCTGAAGACGGCCAACATCCATAAACTGGGGGTGATTCACAGGGGTTTTTCTACCTATGAAAAAACCAAGTACCGGAATATTCCTGAATGGCAACTGGCCATTGAATTGCAGACCAAATTTCCTGACCTGCCACTCATCAATGACCCTTCACATATTACCGGCAAAAGGGATATGATTTTTGATGTATCGCAAACCGCTTTGGATCTTAATTTTGATGGTCTGATGATTGAAACTCATTGTGATCCGGACGGCGCCTGGAGTGATGCCGCACAACAGGTTACCCCTAAGAGACTCATACAAATAATGCAGGACCTTAAAATCAGAAAAGAAACCAATGAAGAGGCTGAATATACCTCACGTTTAAACAATCTGAGGGCACAAATTGATATCATTGACA
>JBGTMS010000206.1:0-6193 GCA_041743425.1 Zeaxanthinibacter sp.
AAACAATAAATAGTTTAATTTCGCATTGCAGGATAGTATTCAGGATCTCATCTCCGCCTTTTATTACCTCAGGAACAATTATGAGGCAAAAAATTTAAAGGTTGGGGAGACCATAGAGCTTAAAATGCTATACGATGACGATGGTATCTTTAAGTTTAAATTAAAATACCTAGGAAAAGAAATCCTAAGGACCAAATTCGGGAAAGTGGAATGCCTTAAATTCCGACCCTATGTACAATCCGGTCGGATTTTTAAGGAACAGGAGAGTTTGTCGCTCTGGGTTTCAAATGATCTTAACAAAATACCCATACGGATCAAGGCTGAGCTCTCAGTCGGGGCTATCAAGGCGGATCTTGATGGCTATAACGGACTTAAGAATCAGTTCAAGATTATAATGGAGTAAACAGGAATGAAAGATAAAGGTCATATTGAATCCCAGATCTCCAAACTTCAGGAGAAGTACAAAGATTCCGGACAGGACCTAAGCTCACACCTTGACGGTTTACTCTATCAGCGTTATCTCACCTATTGGGACTATATTCATCTGGACACACTGCTCAGCCTGCAGGTGCCCAGAACCCATTTTCCGGATGAGCAGATTTTTATAATGTACCATCAGATCACGGAGCTATATTTCAAACTTATCTTACATGAACAACAACAAATTGTCGATGATAAATCTCAGAGCGTTTCATTTTTTACTGAGAAACTGGAACGTATAAATAATTACTACAAAGCACTTATTTCATCCTTCAGCATCATGATTCGCGGGATGGAAAAGGAGCAGTTCCTGCAGTTTCGTATGGCTTTACTCCCGTCCAGTGGCTTTCAATCTGCCCAATATCGTATGATTGAAATTTATGCAACGCCGCTTATACATCTGCTGCCCCCTCAGGACCGTCACCGGTTTTCAAATGATACCCCCCTCGAGGAATTGTATGAGCAGATCTATTGGAAAAAAGGTGCTACGGATTTGCTTACTGGCGAAAAAACCCTTACCCTTAAACAATTCGAATACAGATATACTCCCAGGTTCATACGTTTGGCAAGACAGGTGAAAGACCAGACTATCTATCACAAATACATGCAATTACCCTCGAAGGGGAAACATAATAAAGCCCTTCAGGATGCGTTAAGGAAGATGGATATCAATGCAAACATAAACTGGCCTCTGATGCACATGGGTTCAGCCCATCGTTATCTTCAAAAGGAACATAAGACAATTGAAGCTACGGGAGGAACCAACTGGCGTGAATATTTGCCACCGAGTTTTCAGAATATTATATTCTATCCTGATATACATTCAAAAGAAGCGTTAAATAATTGGGGAAAAGAATGGGTAGACCATATCTTTAACCCTGAAAAAATCAAGTACTGACCATGCAAAAATTCTGGGGCATCCTCATGGCACTAACCCTTTTATTCTCCTGTAAAGAAGAATTGAAAACACCGCCGGCAGAAAAAATAACAGCCGGGCTACAGGTAGTTAAAGTGCCCGTCTCCTATGAAAAGTTTGGCTTTGATCTGAATAATTTCACTGTGGTTCATGACACCGTCAGGAACGGAGATAGTTTCGGGGAGCTGATGCTGAGAAACCGCGTAGATTATCCCAAGATTGCAAAGATTTCAGAAGCCTACAAGGATACATTTGATGTAAGGAGGATCCGGGTAGGGAAACCTTATATGATCCTTAAATCAAAAGACTCATTGGCTTCCGGGCAGGTCTTTATCTACGAAAATGACCCTGTTAATTACACAGTGATCGATTTCAGGGATTCTGCGGTGGCATACCGAAAACAAAAGGAGGTAAAATATGTTCTCAGGGAAGCTTCCGGTGTCATTGAGACCTCACTATCCGAGGCGCTTCTTGCTCAGCAGATAGATTATAGTATCACCCACAATCTCTCAGAAATTTACGCCTGGACCATTGATTTCTTCCATCTATCCAAAGGGGACAAATTCAAGGTAATTTATAAGGAAAAATATATAAATGACAGTATTTATGCCGGTTCGGAGCCTATTGAAGCCGCCTATTTTGAACATAACGGCAAACCGCTTTATGCTTTTGCCTACCAGAATGAGGAAGTCAGAGATATCACGGAATATTTTGATGAGGCGGCCAACAACCTTCGTCGTACCTTCCTGAGAGCCCCGGTAGAATTCGGAAGAATTTCATCAAAGTTTAACCTGAAAAGAAGGATAAGGTATTACGGCTATAAGGTGAGACCCCATAAGGGAACCGATTATGCTGCTCCTGTTGGCACCCCGATTTTAGCGACTGCAAACGGCACTGTTGAAGAATCGACACGTAAAGGGGGCAATGGGAAGTATGTAAAAATTCGACATAATGGCACCTACAGCACCCAATACCTCCACATGCGAAAGCAAAAGGTGAAAAAGGGAGATTATGTCCGCCAGGGAGAGGTCATTGGTTGGGTAGGAATGACAGGGAATACAGGCGGTCCGCATGTATGCTACCGCTTCTGGCGAAATGGGGCACAGGTAGATCCTCTTCGTGAAAAACTCCCGGCTGCCGAACCGCTGGATGAATCACTCAGACCCGATTACTTTGAATTTATCAACCCTGTGAAGATGCAGCTGGATTGCATTGCCTTTCCGCTGCAACCTGAGGAAGAAATTATAACCCTGAACTGATAGCATGCCATTAGAGAACACGGATCCAACTATCACGAATACCTGGAAGAAATTAAAGGAACACTATAGCGAAACCGCATCCCTGACGCTTAAGGAAATGTTTGCCGAAGACCCAGGCAGGGCAGCAAAATTTTCCATTGTCTGGAGCACCTTTCTGGTCGATTACTCCAAACACAGAATCACAGACAAAACGATGTCTCTACTCCTGAATCTAGCAGAAGAAGTCAATCTGAAGGAGGGCATTCAGAAATACTTTGCAGGGGATATCATCAATCAGACGGAAAAGCGTGCGGTGCTTCATACGGCTCTCAGGGCGACCAGGGGCGAGGGGGTAAAAGTGGATGGTACGGATATCATGCCGGAAATATTCGAAGTTAAGGAGCGCATGCGCTCATTTTGCGAAGCCATTATCTCAGGAAAGAAAAAAGGGTATACCGGTAAGAAATTCACAGATATAGTAAATATCGGAATCGGAGGGTCAGACCTGGGGCCGGTTATGGTGGTGGAAGCCCTCAGATTTTATGGCAACCACCTTCGGATGCACTTCGTAAGCAATGTCGATGGAGATCACGTGCATGAGACCCTTAAGGATCTCCCTGTTGAAACCACCCTTTTTGTAATCGTATCCAAAACATTTACCACCCAGGAAACCCTGACTAATGCCTTAACTATTAAGAAGTGGTTCTTAAAACACGGGTCACAGAAAGACATCGCCCTTCATTTCGCTGCTGTATCTACCAATATCGAAAAAATTGATGAATTTGGGATTTCATCTGAGCATGTGTTCCCTATGTGGGATTGGGTAGGAGGCCGTTTTTCATTGTGGAGTGCGGTAGGCCTGTCCATTGCCCTTGCCGTCGGATACACACATTTTGAGGGAATGTTGGAGGGTGCCCGCCGGATGGATGACCATTTCCGGGAAACTCCTCATGATAAAAATATTCCGGTCTTACTGGCCCTTTTAAGTATATGGTATAATAATTTTCATGGTGCAGAAACCGAAGCCATCATTCCATATAGCCAGTATTTACATAGGTTCGCCGCCTATATGCAACAGGGAATGATGGAGAGCAACGGGAAAAGTATAGATCGTGACGGGAACAGGATTACCTATGAAACAGGTACTATTCTCTGGGGCGAACCCGGTACCAACTCCCAACATGCTTTTTTCCAGCTGATCCACCAGGGCACAAAACTGATTCCATCAGATTTTATAGGGTTTAAAAAATCACTGTATGGGGATACGGACCATCATGTGAAACTGATGTCCAATTTTTTTGCGCAGACCGAAGCCCTGATGAATGGCAAAACATCTGCAGAGGTAACCGCGGAAATGAAGGATAAAGGCATTCAGGAAGCTGAATTGAAAGCAGTCCTGCCCTTCAAGGTATTTGAAGGGAATCGGCCTTCTACCACCATCCTTATTGACCAACTTACTCCTACATCCCTGGGATCGCTGATCGCCATGTACGAACATAAGATATTTGTACAGGGACTTATCTGGAATATTTTTAGTTTTGATCAGTGGGGTGTCGAACTGGGCAAAGTTCTTGCCTCCGTTACGCTCAAGGATCTTCAAAGTTCGGAAATCTCTACACACGACAGTTCTACATTGCAACTTTTGCATCATTTTAAGAGTTGAAATAGCATATTCTTAAATCTTACCCGTCTGTCTCATCTTCTGTTTTCAAAAAAATGTATTTGCTAATTAAATGTTAATTTAGCCAGGACTTATTTAACCTTGCCTTAATGTTTTAGTATTGAAATTGAAGCATTTTTGCATTCAAAAAACAATAACTATATAACACTTGAAAAATGGAGAAAAAGCACTTGATTGTAATTGCATTCTTCTGCACGGCGGTTGCATTTTCACAGGGGACAGTGACCGGGACGGTACAGGATGGTGACCTGGGGGGAGTTTTACCGGGTGCGAGCATTGTTATTCGGGGAACTAATATTGGAGTATCAACGGATTTCGACGGCAATTTTTCCATTGAGGTACCTGCCAATAACGGAACACTTGTCGTATCATACATTGGATATATTAGCAGGAACATTACCTATAACGCAGCAGGGAGTATTGGGGTGATAATACTCGAGCCCGATACTCAGGAGCTGGAAAACGTAATCGTAACTGGTATTCTTGACATAGCCCGTGACAGACAAACCCCGGTTGCAGTTTCCACGATCAGAGCTTCGGAGATCCAGGAGAAATTGGGAAATCAGGAATTCCCCGAAATCCTGAAAACTACGCCATCGGTATATGCAACCAAAACAGGAGGCGGCTTTGGAGATGGCAGGATCAACATCCGCGGATTTGATTCTCAGAATACGGCAGTAATGATCAATGGTATCCCCGTCAATGATATGGAAAACGGGCAGGTTTACTGGAGCAATTGGGCCGGTCTGAGTGATGTGACTACTGCCATGCAGGTACAGCGGGGACTTGGCTCATCAAAACTGGCCATCTCCTCTGTGGGAGGTACCATTAATATTATTACCAAATCCACTGAAAAGGAAGAGGGAGGAACGCTTACGGTCAATACCGGTAATGATGGCTATATAAAGACAAATGTCGCTTTTAATACAGGCAAGATGGAAAATGGTTTTGCCGCTTCTGTTCTTTTAGGCAGAACATCCGGGGAAGGATATATCTCAGGGACTGAGTTTGAAGGCTACAATTATTTCCTTGGCCTGGGTTACGCTCCTAATGATGTGCACAGCCTTCAGTTCATGCTCACGGGTGCCCCCCAGGTACACAACCAGCGAACTTCAAGTTTTTTTAATACAGCTACTTTGGCCCAGTACCTTGATAATGGGATACGGTACAATTATAACTATGGCGTATTGAATGGTGAGGAATTTGTGGGTGCGCGAAATTTTTATCACAAGCCGGTGGCGTCGCTTAACTGGGAATGGCAGGTGAGTGATAAATCACAACTCTCCACCTCTGTTTATGCCTCCTACGGAAGGGGCGGGGGTACCGGGGATATTGGGCGACTCGATGGGAATTTTCTGAGTGATATCAGACTGAGAAATGACAATGGCCAGGTACTGTACGATGCCATTGCCGCTTCCAATTCAGGGACATTCACTAATTTTAACGGCTTCTCATATGGGAACTCCCTGGATCCATACACCAATTCCTATATAGTAAATGATGACAGCCTTGGAGACTTTGGAGATCCTAATGATCCCAACAATTTGCCAGGAGTGGTCAGGCGAAATGGAATCATCCGGCGGGCTTCCGTCAATTCACATAACTGGTTCGGAGGTATTGCCAATTTCCATACGGATGCCAGTTCAAATTTAAGTTATGATCTGGGAGTTGACATCAGAAGTTATAAGGGCATCCACTATCGTAGGGTAGACGACTTCCTGGGAGCTGACGGATACAGAGATAATGATGACATTAATAATCCATTTAATGTAATAACCCAGGAAAATCCATCCGAGATCGGTAATCTCTGGAATGTTTTCAAATGTATTGATAAGGACGAGAATCTTGATTATTATAACGACGGCCTTGTCAGATGGT
>JBGTMS010000207.1:0-14346 GCA_041743425.1 Zeaxanthinibacter sp.
GTTTCGCTTTTTTAAGGATCAGCCCTGAGATTAGGCCTCCGATAAGCCCTATGAGCACATTGATAATAAGGATCACAGGGTAGGAAATCCATGCAAATTTTTTCTGCATTTCTATCCCCTGATCAAGTTGTTCCTGACTTAGACCCGGATTGTCCTCCATCGCTTTCTGTTTCCCGATTTCAAACATTTTGTCCATGAAGTCCGGTTCTATAAAATTGGAGAGTATAAAAAAGTAAATGAGTCCGATAATTCCGGCGATAAGCGTGATCCCCGCACCCATTTTCAGTGCTTGTGACAAGGTCAGGTACCCCAGATTGGCCTTTCTGAACTGTTGTATGCAAATGAAAATGGCCGCAAAAGCCAGAGCAATGCCAATAGCCTGTATAGCAATACCCTGCTCATAATGCATGTCCATTGAAAATAACATCAGGCTGAAAACGATGCTGGCGCCTCCCAGCAGTAGGCCATAGTTTAATGCGAATTTCCCCGTTTTAGGTAGCGTTTCTTCCATTTTTAAGGTTTTTTTTGGTTGTATTTTTTGTTAGTTGCAAAATTCTTAAACTTGTTACATCTAAAGCTACTATTTTTAACTTTTATTTTTAGAAATTAAAATTGGTGTTTCTTGTAAAAAATACTTAAATTTGCGGGCTGAAAAATTCAGTATATTATAAACAGCATCATGAGAAAAGGCATTCATCCGGAAAATTACAGATTAGTAGCATTCAAAGACATGTCCAATGAGGACGTTTTTATAACGAAATCTACGGCGGATACAAAGGAATCAATGGAAGTTGATGGAGTGGAATACCCGTTGGTTAAACTGGAAATTTCCAGATCTTCTCATCCCTTTTACACCGGGAAAGCAAAACTCGTGGATACCGCTGGCAGGATAGACAAATTTAAGAACAAATATCAGAAGTTTAAAAAACCGGAGCCTGGTACTGTAGAGGAAGCTCCAAAGCCTGCCTCGAAAACCAAAAAGAAATAAGCAAATTTTCCACTGACCATAAAGAAGCGCCTCCGATATCATATCGGCGGCGTTTATTTTTTAATTTTGTTGAAAACCCGGTCAATGAATTATATCCTGTTTGATGGTTCTGTAAGAAATTCACTCTTACCTTTTACTTTCACCAGACCCGTAGCCGACATCAGGATTGGCATCCTGACTATCAGGGAAAAATGGGAGACCTACCTGGGAGCTGTCACAAGCACTAAGACGGAAGACTACTTGTCAGTGAAATTTCCTATGCGAAAGGAGGAAGAGAATCTGCTTATCAATGGTTCTTTTCTCCCCTCTCAGGAACTTATCAACGCGGTGAAGGATCTTGGTAACGGCGAGGCCCTTTACATTCAAGATGAGCTTGTCGCTGCCCACTTCCATGGGAGATCAAAAAATCCCGATGATCTGGTATTCAGACGTATTCCATTTGTACATAAGGTTCTTCGGATTATCAATACGTGGGATATATTTTCAATGAACGGAGATGCTCTTCAAGCCGACTTTGACCTGATTACCCGGGGAAGAGAGAGCGCGCCCATTTCGAACACCAATCAGGTGATACATCCTGAGAATATATTTCTTGAGGAAGGCGCTAGCGTGGAATTCAGTCTTCTCAATGCTACAGAAGGGCCCATTTATCTTGGTAAGAATTCCGAGGTGTGGGAAGGTAACCTGATCCGGGGCGCTTTTGCACTGTGCGAAAAGGCGGTAGTGAAGATGGGAGCAAAGATCTACGGACCTACAACCGTCGGGCCTTACGCAAAGGTTTGTGGTGAGATAAACAATTCGGTCATCTTCGGGTATTCAAGTAAAGGACATGATGGTTATCTTGGCAATTCAGTTCTCGGCGAATGGTGCAATATAGGGGCCGATTCCAATAACTCCAATTTAAAGAACAACTATGCCAAAGTGCGCTTGTGGAACTATGCCACGGAATCTTTTGAGCAAACAGGTCTCCAGTTTTGCGGCCTGATGATGGGAGATCACAGTAAGACGGCCATTAATACCATGTTTAACACGGGGACTGTTATTGGTGTCAACTGCAATATTTATGTACCCGGGTTCCCCAGGAATTTCGTCCCGAGTTTTAGCTGGGGTGGGGCCTCCGGATTTACCACATACCTTCCTGAAAAGGCTTTTGAGGCCGCAAGAGTAATGATGGCAAGGCGACATGTAGATTTCGGGAAGGAGGATGAGGATATATTACACCATGTCTTTAAGCTCACCAGTAAGTGGCGGAATTATTGAATCTCCCACCAAGTATCCCTGCTAAATATACTTTCAAGCGAGGCTTGCCATAAACTCATAACTCTGATCCTTTTCGGAACCTATCGGGATTACTTATCTTTGGCATCATGTCAATGATAACAAAAAATAACAGGGTGGCATTCCAGACGCTGGGATGCAAACTCAATTTCGCAGAAACTTCTACCATTGCACGCGGTTTCCAGGAAGAAGGCTTTGAAAGGGTCGAATTTTCAGAGGTTGCGGATATGTATGTCATCAATACCTGCTCAGTTACAGAGAATGCGGATCGGCGCTTCGGTGATATGGTTAAGAAAGCGAGGAAAAAAAATCCGGACGCCTTCATTGCCGCTATAGGCTGCTATGCCCAGTTAAAACCTTATGAGCTCGCGGAAGTAGAGGGCGTGGATCTGGTATTGGGAGCTACGGAAAAGTTCAATATTAGCGCTTACATTCATGAGCTTCTGAACCAACCTGAAGGTACCAGGCGACCGGCACAAGTTCATTCCTGTGAGATTTCGGAGGCCGACTTTTATGTCGGGAGTTACGCTGTTGGTGACCGGACACGCGCCTTTCTTAAAGTACAGGATGGCTGCGACTATAAGTGTACCTATTGTACCATTCCTCTGGCCAGAGGAATTTCCCGCAGCGATACGCTTGAAAATGTGCTTAAAAACGCAGGGGAGATAGCCGATAGAGGGATCCGTGAAATTGTTCTCACCGGGGTGAATATCGGGGATTATGGGAAAGGGGAATCGGGAGATAAGAAACACCATCATACATTTCTGGATCTTGTGACCGCTCTGGATAAAGTAAAGAAGATATCGCGATTGAGAATATCGTCAATTGAGCCTAACCTTCTTTGTAAAGAAACTATCGATTTTATAGCGGGTAGCAGGACTTTTGTACCCCACTTTCACATTCCGTTGCAGAGCGGGAGCGACCATGTGTTGGGCCTGATGCGCCGCCGTTACCTGTCACAGCTGTACAGGGAACGGGTGGACCAAATAAGAGACCGGATGCCGGATGCCTGCATTGGGGTAGATGTTATTGTTGGTTTTCCAGGGGAAACTGATTATCATTTCCTTGAAACCTATCAGTTTCTGGCATCACTTGAGATTTCGTATCTCCATGTGTTCACCTACTCTGAACGCGATCACACGGCGGCCGCTTCTATGCAAGGGGGCATATCTCAGGCAGTGCGAAAAAAGCGCAGCAAAATGCTCAGGGCCCTCTCTGTGAAGAAGCGAAGGGCGTTTTATGAGAGCCAGCTTGGGCAAACGCGGAAAGTACTTTTTGAGGCGGACAATGTAAAAGGGTATATTCTTGGTTTTACAGAAAATTACGTCAGGGTAAAAGCGCCATGGGACCCCGCGCTGGTAAATACCCTGTGTGATGTCCGTCTTTCTGCCATAGGACACGATGGGCTGGTGCGCTTTGAGGTGGAGGAGAATGTATGCGTTTAGGGTTCATTCCTTTTTGTGAGGCATAAAAAAACCCGCTTTAAGCGGGATTTGATATTTAATTTGTGTGGTTGCCAGCTTATATGCGGATACCTACCGGCAACATCTCCTTATACTGCCTGTTTTTCCTTAGAAAACCTGCGATCTGCGGACTGGTTGGAACCACCCTTAAATTCTGTTCCTGAATATAATGCAATACTGATTTAATGAATTCCTCTGTAAAACCCTCGGCTGTGATTTCTTCCGGAATGACCAATTTGGTCAAAAAAACCTTTCGTTCCTGAGAAGAGTACTCAATCTTGGCTAAATGTCCGTCAATCCGGGTTTCGAACTGGCGCAGGAAACTATTGTCCTTAATTGTTACTTCATTCATATAGTTTGAATTAATTTAGAATTCGGATAAAATATGACGATTTTCACGGTAACGTAAAGAAGGTCATGGCGGACTTAAAGCCAATTCTCAGTCAGATAAGGGAAATTTGATGCTGAGAATACAAAAGTAATCAAAAAAATGCTGAAATCCTAGCTCAATCAACATATTAAAGCCCATGGCATCCACTAAAACAGATGTTTATTTCATGCCCGGATTGGCTGCGAGCTCAAGGATCTTTGAGTATCTTGAATTACCTGAAACAGAATTCCGGGTGCATTATTTAGAATGGCTTGCGCCCCGGAAGAATATGAAGCTGCAGGATTACGCCCGGGCCATTTCCGAAAAAATAGTACATGAGGATCCTGT
Organism: Zeaxanthinibacter sp.; assembly: GCA_041743425.1. GTDB lineage: Bacteria > Bacteroidota > Bacteroidia > Flavobacteriales > Flavobacteriaceae > JTS-RE37. The sequence continues at coordinate 4,448 of JBGTMS010000207.1, forward strand.
TCTCATCGGGGTATCATTCGGGGGTATCATCATTCAGGAGATCGCAAAATTGCGACCGGTGAGAAAGGTGATAATTATTTCAAGTGTTAAGAAGCGATCCGAATTTCCCAAAAGGTTACTCTTTGCCCATTATACGCGTCTGTACAGGATACTGCCAACCAGTTTGATTAATAATGTTGAATTATTGTCCAGATATACATTTATGGGCAGCTTCAGTAAACGGCTTGCACTCTATGAGCAGTATCTTTCACTCAGAGACAAATACTATCTGGACTGGTGCATTGAACAACTCATTAACTGGGCCCAGACAGAAGCACCAAAAGGAATTGTACATATTCACGGCGAGCAGGATGCGGTCTTCCCTATCAAGTATATAAAAAAATGTATCCGGGTTCCTGAAGGTACGCATACCATGATAATTCACAGATATAAATGGTTTAATGAACAATTACCCACAATTATTTTGGAAGATCGGAGTTGTATGTAATACCTTAGTAATAAATTCATACTTATGAGATTCATTAAAAATATCCTGATGCTGTTTGGGCTGGTGCTGGTCATGAGCAGCCTTGTATTTGCAGTACAGCAAGAAAATATTTATTCCTCTGAAAACCAGGACCAAAAGCCAGCAGGCGATAGTGTCCGGAAAGTTTCCCGGGAATACCGTATTTCTGCCATCGATATTCCGGAGGATCTCAATTTCGCTGGTGAATTTGTCCCTCAGAATGACCCGGAAGTCATGGAACGTATTGACCGCGAATTCCTGGTAAACACCTACTGGCAATCCAATGCCTTATTAATGATGAAACGGGCCCATAAGTATTTTCCCATAATAGAACCTATACTTGCAAAAAATGGCATCCCCGACGATTTTAAATACCTGGCAGTTGCCGAGAGCGGTTTACAAAATGTAGTTTCAGGTGCAGGTGCCACTGGTTTCTGGCAGATCATGAAAGAGACGGGTAAGGAATACGGCCTGGAAGTGAACCTGAATGTGGATGAACGTTATCATTTGGAGAAATCTACCGAAGTAGCCTGTAAGTACCTCAACCGGTGGAAGCTGAAATATGGAAGCTGGACCCTCACCGCTGCGGCCTACAATGCAGGACCGGGAAGTATTAGCAAATTTATGGGGATACAACAGGTAAATGATTATTACGATCTTCTGCTGGGTGAGGAAACGGGGCGGTACGTTTTCCGGATCATGGCCATTAAGGAAATCCTCAATAATCCGGAAAAATACGGTTTCGATATTCAGCAGGAGGATTTGTACTCAAATGTACCTACATTTGAGGTTGAGGTGACCCAGCCCGTTCTCAGTTTTGCGGATTTTGCACACCAATACGACATCAACTACAAGATACTGAAAAGACATAATCCCTGGCTTAGAGAGGCGCATCTTAACAATACATCAGGTAAATCCTATGTATTGGAAATACCACAAAAAGGCTATTACAAAGAGTCGAAGTAATGCTCGATTTTATAGGGGCACACTACATCACCATTTTATTGGCTGTTCATTATTTGCTGGCAGTGGTCTTCGCTGTTTTCATTCTTTTGCGTAACAGCAATCCTGTTAAAACAATGGCTTTTTTATTTGCCCTGATGACGCTGCCTTTCATCGGACTGATGGTTTATTATTTTGTCGGCCGGGATTACCGGAAGATCAAAATATTTAAAAAGAAGAACCTGCTGGATAGTGATAAAATGAAGAGGTGGCGCGAGAAGTTTAAATTGAACAGAGAAGAGAGAGAAGATTTTGAAGAACAGTTTGGCGAAGGCATTTATAAGATATATAAACTGCTTCAGAATAATGAAAAAGCGGTAATGACTTATGATAATGATGTTCATATCCTGATAAATGGGGAAGAAAAATTCAAAAGGCTGCGGGAGGACATCAAAAAGGCCACACACCATATTCACATGGAATATTTCGTCATAGTAGATGACGAACTTGGAACCGAAATCCTGGACTTATTAATCGAAAAGGCGGCAGAAGGGGTTACTGTACGACTTATATATGATGATGTGGGGAGTACCATCACCAGAAAATGTAAACGAAAACTCACCAAAAGTAAATTGGAACATTATCCCTTTATGCCGGTTATCTTCTCAAATTCTACCAGCAAACTAAATTATAGGGATCACAGGAAAATAATAGTAATTGATGGCCATATTGGCTATGTGGGAGGGATAAATTTGGAGCAGAAGTATGACAACTCCTATGAAAATGAACGCTATTGGAGGGATACCCACCTCCGACTGGAGGGTAGTGCGGTCGGCTCATTGCAAACCTCGTTTTTATTGAGTTGGGAATTCCTATCCAATGAGGAAATGGAGCTGAATGATGGCCTTTTTCCTACATATAAGCCCACCTCAAAAGATCCTGTGGCAGTCCAGGTCGCGGCCAGCGGGCCTGATACTGACTGGGAAAATATCATGGAAGCGTTGTTCGCTGCTATAAACAGCGCCAGCGACTATGTCTATATCACATCCCCCTACCTGGTGCCCAATGACGAGATCATTACGGCTCTGGGAACTGCCTCCCGTAGTGGGGTTGATGTGCGCATCCTGATCCCTTATAAATCCGATTCTTTAGGTGCCCAATATGCCACCGACTCCTATATTGAACAGATGCTTTGTTCCAAAATCAGGATCTTTCGATACACAAAAGGGTTCATCCATGCGAAAACGATGGTCATTGATGACATTTTTTCCAGTATCGGGACAGCCAATCTGGATTACCGGAGTTTTTCAATCAATTTTGAAATCAATGCCCTGATGTATGGCAAATCTACGGCTGCCAAGCTTAAAAAAATGTTTCTTAATGACTTGAAGGAAAGTGAGGAAGTGGCGTTGGAGGTATGGCAGGAAAGAAGTGTTACCCGCAAGTTAAAGGAATCCCTGTGCCGGTTGTGGGGCCCTTTACTCTAGATTTTTTTCATCTGCTGCTGCATCATCTTGATCTGTTCAGTAAGCATGTTATTTTTATCCAACTTTTTCGCCTCCTGCAGTAAACTTACGGCTTCCCGCTTCCTGCGCTTTTGCATGGAAATACCAGCGAGGCTCAATTTTGCCATCGCCAGATCATAATCCATATTCAGCCCCAGTTTTACTGCCCTTTTAAAATATTTTTCGGCCTGAGTGAGGTTTTTCTGAGAATAAATAATACCAAAGAGATAATTGTAATAGCCATGTTGCTTGCGTGTCAGTGCTCTCTCCGGATGCTTAATTCTGGCAAGCCATTTTTCAGTACCTGCCATATCCTGTTTACGCATTCTCAGGAAAGCAAGCAACAGCAACTCATTGCGGAAATATAAGAATATAAATATGAGGGACAGGAGGATCAGGAAAATCCCGTTGCCTATATTTCCCTCTGTAAACTGATAACCCGCCCAGGCAATAATTCCAGCGGCAATGACCAGTTTAATTACTTTGTGGAACATATCAATGGTTAATTAATTCGTAGGTAATATTCGATTTGATTTTAGTGGGGATTTTCTGATCCCCCATTTGAGTCAGGGTTGAAATCCCATCCGAAACGCCGGTTACAGTCATTTTTTGAATAAATCCGGTAGCGGTGCTGGCAATGATTGAGGTAGTTTGTGTTCCGCTCAGTTTCATAGTAGTCGCCGGTTCAATAACATCCATCGCCACCTTGGCCTTACCGGAAATTCTTGCCTCGTCGGCCGTAAGCTCATCCAGCGTCCATGTATTGTGCGCCGACAGTTTTCCACTGTACTCGTTCTGCCAACTGTCCCCTATGCTGATAGCTGTAAGAGGGTAGATATAGGTCATTTGTTTATAGCTTTCAGATAAGGCTGCAGACCCGAATTCCTTTTCCAACGATTTCTTCATCATTTTTAAGGCAAATGCATCGGCTACCCCGGAGGAGGCGGCCATTTTGGAAACCAGACTGTCCCCTCCGCGTACTTCCAGTATATCTCCATTTCTTGACAGCAGCATATGGAAGGGCTCATTGAGCAAGCTATGAAATATGCGCGATTGAACATCATCCTCAGAAACCTCCTTTGCATTAATTGCAAGCAGTTGCCCAATGCTGCTGGAGGACATATACATCTGAAGCTCTTTAAAAGTAATGCTAAGTTCAAAATCTTCGTTTTTCTGACCGACTACCCGGAATTCCAGTACCCCGCTTATTTCATTGGTGATTTCCTGTGATGCCCCGTCCAACTCCTGTGTGATTACCTGCAAAGCATTCTGCCGGATCATGAAAACCTCCCCTTTCTGAAGATTGTACTGCAAGCGCGTCTGTCCTGAAACCAGGGCAGTCGTAATAAATAACATAAAAATGACCAATCTGCAGATCATGAGCAGGAACCGAATTTCAGATGCGGCAAAAGTAATCAAAACTATCGGAAATAATTTATATTTCCGTTTGGCAAAGCAAAAACTCTTTGTATATTTGCGCCCAGATTTTACGGAGGTGCCATCGGTTATCCCCGATCAATTTAAAGTAAATTTTACCTCATGAAAAGAACATATCAGCCATCCAAACGGAAACGTCGGAATAAACATGGATTCAGAGAGCGCATGGCATCTGCTAACGGCAGAAAGATTTTAGCGAGAAGAAGAGCCAAAGGAAGGAAGAAAATAAGTGTATCCTCAGAGGTGAGACATAAAAAATAATGATAGAATTGAATAATATAACAGGTGTTACTTTCGTAAAGTAGCACCTTTTTTTTTGGTGCGATGAATCGTTAACATCCATAGCACTGTAACCCCTTATCATCCCATTAAGAAATGCCGAAAAGAAATGATATCAAGTCCGTCCTGATCATAGGATCCGGCCCAATCATCATAGGACAAGCCTGTGAATTTGATTATTCGGGCTCCCAGGCACTGCGGTCGCTCCGGGAAGACGGCATAGAAACCGTATTGATCAACAGCAATCCGGCCACCATCATGACCGATCCGTCCATGGCTGATCATGTTTACCTGCTACCGCTTACCACCAGGTCTATTATTGAGGTACTTAAGAAACATCCCGAAGTTGATGCCGTTTTACCTACCATGGGTGGGCAAACAGCGCTTAATCTCTGTATTGAAGCCGGAGAAAAAGGAATCTGGGCAGATTTTGGGGTGGAGATTATAGGTGTGGATATAGATGCAATCAACATCACTGAAGACCGGGAAAAATTCAGGATACTCATGGAGAAGATCGGTGTGGGAATGGCCCCTCAGTCTACCGCCACTTCCTTCCTTGATGGAAAGGAAATCGCCCAACAATATGGTTTTCCGCTTGTTATCCGGGCATCCTATACCCTGGGAGGTGCCGGGGCTTCCATCGTTCACAGGGCAGAGGATTTTGATGAACTCCTGAGCCGTGGCCTGGAGATATCGCCAATTCATGAAGTGATGATCGATAAGGCGCTTATGGGCTGGAAGGAATATGAACTTGAATTGCTTAGGGATCGAAATGATAATGTGGTTATTATCTGCACTATTGAGAATATGGATCCGATGGGTATCCACACGGGAGATTCCATTACGGTCGCTCCTGCAATGACGCTTTCTGACCGTACTTTTCAACGGATGCGGGATATGGCGATAAAAATGATGCGCAGCATCGGGGATTTTGCCGGAGGATGCAATGTGCAGTTCGCCGTCAGCCCTGACAAAAAGGAGGACATTATCGCAATAGAGATTAACCCAAGGGTTTCCAGGTCTTCGGCACTGGCTTCTAAGGCGACTGGTTACCCGATTGCTAAAATCGCTACCAAGCTCGCCATTGGTTATCATCTTGATGAACTGCAAAACCAGATCACTAAATCGACTTCCGCGTTATTTGAACCTACCCTGGATTATGTCATCGTAAAGATTCCCCGGTGGAACTTCGATAAGTTTGAAGGTTCCGACAGGTCTTTGGGTTTACAAATGAAATCGGTGGGTGAAGTGATGGGTATAGGGCGTTCATTTCAGGAAGCACTGCACAAAGCTACGCAGTCTCTTGAAATCAAGCGCAACGGTCTGGGTGCTGATGGCAAAGGCTACACCGATTATGATCAGATCATCAGCAAACTCACCATTCCAAGCTGGGATCGTGTTTTTGTAATTTATGATGCCATTCAGATGGGGATACCATTGTCCCGGATTCACGAGATCACTAAAATTGATATGTGGTTCCTGAAACAATATGAAGAACTTCACCTTCTGGAAAAGGAAATCTCCAAGTATACCATAGCCAATCTTCCCCGCGAATTGTTGCTGGAAGCCAAACAGAAAGGCTTCGCTGACCGACAGATAGCACATATGCTTGATTGTTACGAAAGCGAAGTGCATAAGAAAAGGACGGAGCTAAAGATCAACAGAGTCTACAAACTGGTGGATACCTGCGCCGCAGAGTTCAAAGCGATGACTCCCTATTATTATTCGACCTTTGAGGAGGAAATCGAAACACCTGAAACCGGGCGTTATGTCGCCAATGACAGCCTGGTTACAGACCGCAAGAAAATTGTAGTACTGGGTTCCGGTCCTAACAGGATCGGACAGGGGATCGAATTTGATTATTGCTGTGTTCACGGGGTGCTTGCGGCATCGGAATGCGGGTACGAGACCATTATGATCAATTGCAACCCTGAAACAGTTTCCACAGATTTTGACACGGCCGACAAGTTGTATTTCGAACCGGTTTTCTGGGAACACATATACGACATTATCCGTCATGAGAAACCTGAGGGAGTCATCGTACAACTTGGGGGTCAGACTGCACTAAAACTGGCTGAGAAATTGGACAAATATGGCATCAAAATCATGGGGACAAGTTTTAAGTCGCTCGACCTGGCAGAAGATCGGGGAAGTTTCTCTAAACTATTAAAGGAGAATGATATCCCTTATCCTGAATTCGGAGTAGCAGAAAGTGCGGATGAAGCTTTGGCCCTGGCAGACCATCTTAATTTTCCATTGCTGGTCCGTCCGTCCTATGTGCTGGGAGGGCAGGGGATGAAGATCGTCATAAACAAAGAAGAACTGGAGGAGCATGTAGTGGACCTTCTGCGTAAGATCCCAAATAACAAGTTGCTACTGGATCATTACCTCGACGGTGCCATTGAGGCGGAAGCCGACGCTATCTGCGATGGGGAAGATATTTATATTATTGGGATCATGGAACACATTGAGCCCTGTGGCATTCATTCCGGGGATTCAAATGCCACACTGCCACCCTTTAATCTTGGTGAGTTTGTCATGCAACAAATCAAAGATCACACAAAAAAGATCGCTCTGGCGCTGAACACTGTGGGCCTGATCAACATCCAATTTGCTATCAAGGATGATATGGTTTATATTATTGAAGCTAACCCGCGGGCTTCAAGGACTGTACCATTTATTTCCAAAGCTTATGGAGAACCTTATGTCAATTACGCAGTGAAAGTTATGCTAGGCAAGAATAAGGTGAAGGACTTTAAATTCAATCCAAAACTGGAAGGCTATGCAATTAAGCAACCCGTTTTTTCTTTCAATAAATTCCCGAATGTAAACAAGAATCTGGGGCCTGAAATGAAGAGCACCGGCGAAAGCATTCTCTTTATTGATAACCTGAAGGACGATGAATTTTACAATCTCTATACGCGGAGAAAGATGTATCTCAGCAAATAGGCTTCGGGAGTAAAATCAGAAAACTCAATCCGCACGGAGAGGTAACTTTACTTGTACGGCTACTTCTCTTGCAATTTTTGAAAAGAGAAGTCTTGGTACTTTGACCCCATAATTTTCGGGCAGGATTATAAAGTCGGCAGTAAGCAGCAGCCCATTATTCATCCTGGAAAGGAAAATAGCTGTTTTGATATCCCTTGTAACACCATGGATGGTCAGTTTGCCTGATACGCTGTATTCTTTCGCTACTTCTGTTAATTGACTGGCATCAAATTGTGACACCAATCCGGTAAAATATCCTTTTGGATAGGTGTTAGATTCCATATAATTTTCATTAAAATGTTCCTGCATAAGCCCACGGCGAAATTTAAAATCCCGGATAAGCATTACAATGGCAAAACCGCTGTTCTTGGTTTTTAATATGGCATTGACTTTCGGGTTTACGGCTACAATATCTTCCAGTGGGGTGGAGGCATTTAAATGAACCTCCCCTTCACTAGTTCTGAATACCATCTGTGCATGTGAACAGATTGGCAACCAAAATAGCAGGCTAATAAGAATGAGATGCTTCAATGCCGCTTAATTTTCCGGGAATCCCTGGTCCACCCAATCTTCTATAAGCTGACGTGTTGCAGCTGGCATTCTGCCAGCGGCAGGCATAGGGTTGGTAGTGCTGTTGATGCGGGAAAGCAGCCCTCTGTTTTCCACTGCATTCATTACTTCCTCATAGGTGGTCAGAGCCATGGGCGCGAGATTTATCGGAGGACTTTGATGACAAGATAAACAATTGCTCTGGATAATCCCTTTGATATCGTCTTCATAATTGACAGTCATTTGGTTTGGATTGGGTTGTTCATTGGGGGGCGGATTGCCATTCCCAGGTGCTTCCGGCTCGCCGCTTTTAGAACAGCCCGAAAACAATAAACCAATCAGCAGCACGGCAGTTAAAAGTTTCTTTTTCATAACGTTTTTTTTAAAATTGTCTGGAAAATAGACAGCCAGGATTCTCTGACTGTTAAAGAGATTTTCTTTACAGATGCAAAAAATGTCAAAGGGTTTCAAAATTTAATGCAACTCTTTGGTAATTTGGGTATCTGAGGGATAGACCCGGAAGGACGCCAATCTCTTTTTAAATGACTGCTGACAAGTGAGAAGGCAACAGAAACGGTTCCGATGTGTATCTTTAATTTCAGTTACCTTAACCGCAGGGAGATGTTCTTGCCTTAAGCTGCCAAACCAACTAAATAAAATTGTGATGAAAAAATTGCTGTTATTTCTTGTCCCTTTCCTCCTTCCCTTAGTCTGCCATTGCCAGGATGATCTTCTCGATGAAATTGATAAAAAGGATACAGCCAGAATTGCGGAGGCTGCCTTTAAGGGTCTCAAGATTGTCAATCTAGAATCGACCAAACTTCCTGCCAGACACGACCTGTATTTTATTGTATCTCACCGGTTCGGCTCTGTTCAGGGAGGGTTTAAAGAATTTTTTGGTTTGGATCAGGCTGTGACGAGGCTGCACTTTATCTATGGATTCACGGACTGGTTGAGTGCAGGTCTCTCCAGAAGTTCATTTCAAAAGACGTATGACCTGACAACCAAATACAGACTTTTTAGACAGCAGGAAGGCGGTTCTCCAGTCACTGTAGTGGGTTTTAGTGGCTTAAATATCAATACTGCCCTGGACAAGGATCAGATACCTGATCTGAGTTTTCAAGACCGGCTGGGGTATGTCTCCCAGGTATTGGTGTCAAGAAAAATTTCTGAAAGATTTTCCCTGCTTGTAGCGCCTTCTTTTTTTTATGACAATTACCTGCCGGATTTTGCAGGTGACCAGGATAAGCAGAAAGCCCAGTTCTCATTGGGTCTTGGGGGAAGGTTTAAAATTTCCAAACGGATTTCAATCAATGCGGATTACGCGGCCCATCTTAACAGGGCTTCTAACAGCCCTTTTAAAGATCCCCTCTCTATTGGTGTTGACATAGAAACCGGCGGGCATGTCTTTCAACTCCATTTTACAAATGCCCAGGCCTCCTTTGAGAACGGGTATCTCGGTCAGGCCAATGGGAATTGGGGCGATGGGGTTATTTTTTTCGGATTTAACCTGAGCAGGGTTTTCTGAACAGGAGAATGATCCTGCGCTTTCGGCCGCTACCTGAAGAAACTGATCAAAAGATAGGTAAAGACATAGGCAAAGACGGGAGCAACAGCCCAGACCAGGAAAAATCGCCTCACTGTTTTGTTTCTGAAAGTGATTTTTGTCCCATTCTTACTGATACTTAATGCGA
>JBGTMS010000208.1:0-10852 GCA_041743425.1 Zeaxanthinibacter sp.
ATTGTTAATCAAGCCTGTTCGTTTGGTTTTGTGCCCAATTTTTTTATATTGGACATTATGATAAGCATCGAAAAAGCAAAAAATAGCGAGTTTTTAGTAAAATCAATTCAATATCTTGAAGCCAGGGGTTTTCAGAACATCAAAGCAGACATTGAGGGCTATGAAAGTCCGAAGTCGTTTCTTAAAAAAAGTTCAGGTTCCAGGATTACGCCGGATATCGTCGCGAACAAAAACGGCCGGAAGTATTTCTTCGATATCAGTCTGAAATCAGAAAAACCACAGTTATTGAAATCGAAGTGGTTATTCCTTGACGCGCTGAGCAGGTTACGATCGAACAGATTCCGGATTATCACTACCCGCGGGCATTATAAATTCACAGATGATATGCTGCAAGATATTAATTTGTCGAGCAAAACGGCGATCAGAATCTGATCTCGCCTTGTTGCAGATAGTTGCTGAGGAGCGGCTCTTTTACTTTTTAATCATTCTTGTATGCGGGATGCCATCTTCCAAATATTCCACTCCTGTTTCTCTGAATCCCAGAGAAGTATAAAATTTCTTCAGATAGGTCTGAGCTGAAAGTTCAATTGAGGTAGTTTTAAAATGCTCATTTACCGCGGCTATGGCCGCTTTCATTATCTCCCTTCCATACCCCTTATCCCTTTCCGAATGATTGACAAGTACCCTGCTAATACTCGCTTTGTCTGCATATTCTCCCGGCCTGAATATTCTTGTATATGCAATCACCTCCTTATCCCGATATCCCATAATATGAAGCGCCTTCATATCATATCCGTCCATATCCTGATAAATACATTGTTGCTCCACCACAAAAACGGCAGATCGCAGCTGAAGGATGGAATAAAGTTCCGTAGTACTCAGCTCATTGAATTTCCTGACAACTGTTTCCATAATATTAATCCTGTACGATGATGTTCTTTAGATCACACTTTCCATATTCCGGTTGAATATTCACATGGTTGATCCCAAAGCCATGATATACCTCCTCCTCTATTTGTGTTAGGATGATATCAAATTCTGATAAATTGATATCCCTGTCAAAATCAATATGGGCCTCAAGATGCACTTCCTCTTCATTCAGCTGCCAGATATGTACGTGATGTACGTTCTTGATGCTGTTTATTTTCAAAATTGATGCTACTATTTTTTCAACCTCAATGGTGTCTGGGGTAAAAAGCATCAATACCCGGGTGGAGGCTTTGAGGAGATCGAACCCCATGTAGACAAGGTAACAGGCAATAAGAATTGTAAGGGTGGGATCTATCCAGTATAACGCAAAAAATTTCATCAGCAACCCACCAATTAAAACCGCCACAGATGCCATCATATCTGTAAGTAAATGCAGGTAAGCCGATTTCATATTCATATTACTATTAGCGTCTTTTCTCAACAGCAGCACGCTGAAACCATTAGCGAGAATTCCAAATAGGGATAGCCAAATGACCAGATCCGAAGCCACTTCCCGGGGCTCAAGAAATCTTTCTATAGCTTCCTTAATAAGAAAAACAGCAACGATTATCAGCGTGGAGGAGTTGACAAAAGCGGCAATGATCTCCGCCCGTTTATAACCAAAAGTTTTGTTGGATGATGCTTCCTTTTTTGAAAGAATGTTTGCGAAATAACTAATAATGAGGGATAGTACGTCGCTGAAGTTGTGCAATGCATCAGAAAGTAGGGACAAGCTACCTGACCAGAGACCTCCGATGGCCTGGGCGACCGTAATAAGAATGTTTAAAAAAATAGAGATGAAAAGATTCCTCCCCTTTAGATCCCTGGCATGGCGGTGATTACTGGTATGTGAGTTGTGTTCGTGTGAATGGCCCATATGCTACAATGTGCATAAATTTAAACTTAATTGCGGGCATTATAACAATCACAAGGGATTCAGGAATTCTTACATACAGGGGATTTTCTCCACCCTTCGTTCATGTCTTCCTCCGGCAAAATCTGTCTCCAGAAATGTTTTAACCATTTCCAGGGCCTGATTGAGGGCTATGAATCTGGCTGGAAGACTCAGAATATTTGCATCGTTATGCTCGCGTGCCAATTTAACTATTTCAGTATTCCAGCACAGCGCAGCACGCACTTTCTGATGCTTGTTGGCGGTCATGGAAGCCCCGTTCCCACTTCCGCATATCAGAATCCCATAGGGTGCTGTTTCATTCTCGACAGCGGCGGCCACAGGATGGGTAAAATCTGGATAATCAACGCTGTCCATAGAATCGGTTCCAAAATTCAAAACCTCAATGTTCATTGATTTTAATAAACCTACTATGGCGAGTTTGTACTCTGTTCCAGCATGGTCATTTCCAATAGCTACTTTCATATCACAATAAATTAAGGCTTCTCAAAGGTACAAAGTCCAGAGGGAATTTAATAGATTCTGAGCTGTTAACAACAGTGAAGTCGGTCTTTTGCATACCATTGATTATAAGCTATCTAAATCAACCCTTATTTGTTAACAAACTCCTAACAAAATCTAAGTAGTAAATTTTTCATTGTCATGCAAAAAATGCTTTACACATAAATATGTTTTACATTCTTTTTATTTTTTGATTTTTACAACAAAGATATCCCTCCGTTAACACCTAAAATTAACAATTTCTTTACTATAAGTTATCAGATATAATTGTTTAATCAACTTATGAAACTGCGTTGATAAGAATAGTAATGCGCTGATATAAAGCGAATATCTGACTAATCAGATTGTCAATAATATACTATTTCTGTTCACAATATAAACAAGTCTGTTTTTTTATACCTGTTATAAACAGACTATAATAGTAACCCATTTTTAAATTATTTAAATAAAAAACGATTATTAATGTGTAAGTGTTGACAACAACAGCCTTAAAACCTTGAAAGATATAGGCCTTCAGCAAAGCCTATGGATAATAATTCGTAATTTTCCGCCCAAATTGAATTTTAATGTCGAAGAAGAATAAGCGAATAAAAAGCCACCGTCAAAATGAAATTACGAAGGGGATTTTTACCATACTGGAAGAGGAACCTAAAAAGAGCTTTAACTATAAACAACTTGCCGCAAAATTGGATATTAATGATACCCAGGGCAGGAACCTCCTGATTAAAAAACTGGGAGAATTAAAGGCAGGTAACAGGATACAGGGCGAGGAGAATGGAAATTATAAGGCACTGGGGGCCAGAGATACCCAAACCGGACGTGTAGACCTTACCGCACGCGGCAATGCGTATGTTGTCATAGAAGGCGTGGACCAGGATGTTTTTGTACCTTTTAATAAGTTGAGAAAAGCCTTTCATGGGGATATTGTTGAAGTAGTTGTTTCCGCCCATCGTAATTCCCGGAAGTCAGAAGGGGAAATAGTGAAAATTATTGAAAGGAAAAAAAGTTCCTTTGTGGGAATAATAGACCTTCAAAAAACCTTTGCCTTCGTAAGAACTACCGACTTCAGGATGTATACGGATATTTTTGTTCCAATCGATAAAGTTGGAAAGGCAAAAAACGGGGAAAAGGTAGTGGTGAAAATAGATGAATGGCCTGAGAACGCTGATTCCCCATACGGCGAAATTGTTGAAGTATTAGGAATTCCAGGCGAGCATGACACAGAGATTCATTCCATTCTGGCGGAATATGGCCTTCCCTATTCCTTCCCTGCAGAAGTTTCAAGATTTGCCGAAGGAATTGATACCCGCATACAAAAAGATGAAATAGCGAAGCGAAGGGATATGAGGGATACCCTAACTTTTACTATAGATCCCAGAGATGCGAAGGACTTTGATGATGCACTGTCATTCATGCTTTTAGAAAATGGGAATTATGAAATAGGCATTCATATCGCGGATGTGTCCCATTATCTTATCCCTGATACGCTTTTGGACGAAGAGGCTTATGATAGGGCAACCTCTGTATATCTTGTTGACAGGGTAGTACCAATGTTACCGGAAATCTTGTCCAATGATGCCTGCTCACTCAGACCGAAAGAAGATAAGTATACATTTTCAGCCATTTTTGAAATAGACAAAAATGCCACAGTCAGAGAGCAATGGTTCGGGAGAACCGTGATTAATTCAAATGAACGCTTCTCCTATGAGGAGGCGCAGCATATTATTGAGACAGGTAAAGGCAAGATTCCGGAATCGATATCTATACGGGGTATAGAATACGCTGTATCACAGGAAGTAGTAAACGCTACATTGTCCCTGAACAGACTGGCCCTCATCATGCGGGAGGAAAGGATGAAGAAGGGGGCAATATCTTTTGATAAAGTGGAAGTCAAGTTCATGTTGAATGAAGCCAACGAACCCTTAAGTGTATACTTTAAAGAAGCCAGGGAAGCAAACAAACTGATCGAGGAATTCATGCTGCTGGCCAACAGAAAGGTTGCAGAATTTATTGGAAAAAAGCGTCCTGAGAAAGTATTTATCTACCGGGTGCATGATGAACCGGATGAAGAAAAACTGATGGCCCTGAATAGCATCATTTCAAGATTCGGTCATCAGATCAATTTTAAAGACAGGAAGACTATAAGCGGTTCCCTGAACAAGTTATTGGAAGATGTCAAAGGACAGAAGGAACAAAATCTTGTGGATACGCTGACAATACGCAGTATGAGTAAGGCTGTTTACACCACCGACAATATTGGTCATTATGGTCTGGCGTTTGATTATTACACCCATTTTACCTCTCCCATTCGCAGGTATCCGGATGTGATGGTTCACCGTTTACTTCAGCATTACCTGGATGGGGGTGACACAGCCAAGGGGGAAGTTTATGAATCCCGATGTAAACATTCCTCCAATATGGAAAACCTGGCAGCCAATGCTGAAAGGGATTCCATAAAATATATGCAGATAAAGTTCATGCAGGATCACAGCCAATCCGAGTTTATAGGGGTTATTTCCGGTGTTACGGAATGGGGAATATATGTGGAGATCATCGAGAATAAGTGTGAGGGCATGGTGAGAATTAGGGATATAAAGGATGATTATTATACCTTTGATGAACGACAATATGCCATTGTGGGTGAACGCACCAAAAAGGTATATCAGTTGGGAGACGAGGTCAGGGTTCGGGTGAAGGATACTGATCTGGTAAAAAGGCACCTCGATTTTACTTTATTGGGGAAGCACAATTGAAATCAGCTTTAACTCCTATGGGGATAGCGGACACAAAGCAACCTATAAGAACCGGCACAATGAAAACCGTCCTGCTGATGGCCATCATTATTTACGGCGGATCCTCTCTTTGGTCACAACAGGAAAAGGAAACGATGGAACTGGATAGGTTCAGCGAAGTGAAAGCTTTTGACGGTATTTCGGTCAATCTTATAAAATCTGATGTAAACAGAGCGATCATCACCGGCGCCAATATTCAGAAAGTCGCTATTGTCAATAATGATGGGATCCTAAAACTAAGAATGGAGATCGATAAGATTTTCAGCGGATACCGGACATTTATCGATCTTTATTACACAGAAAAGCTTGTGGTTATTGATGTGAATGAAGATGCGAGAATTAGTTCTGAGCAGGTGATCAGACAGGATGTTCTGGAATTGAAAGCACAGGAAGGAGGAGAAGTTCGTATACAGGCCGAGGTGGAACAATTGCTTATTAAGTCCGTTTCCGGTGGGATCATTACGGCTTCTGGGTCTTCTGACAATCAGGATGTGGCTATTAATACCGGAGGGATTTACGATGGCAAATCATTCAAAACAAAATTTACCACGGTCAATGTAAATGCAGGTTCCACGGCAGAAATATTTGCCACTGAATATGTAAAGGCTGCTGTAAAGGCAGGAGGGGAGGTTCTGGTATATGGAAGTCCTGCAAAAATGGATGAAAAAACAGTTTTTGGGGGAAAAATAACCAAGATGTAAATACGAAAAACAACCCCAATGCTAGAAGACATACAGGCAGCGATCCCTCTGGGCTTTTTATTAAGCATCATGATAGGGCCTGTTTTTTTCGTGCTCCTTGAAACAAGTGCCACCAAAGGCTTCCGTGCCGGTTTATTTTTTGATTTCGGAGTTATTCTGGCGGATATACTATTTCTTACCATTGCCTATTTCAGTAGTTTTCAGCTCCTTGAAAATTTAAGCAACCAACCCGGGCTCTATGTATTCGGGGGTGGCATCCTTCTGGTCTATGGCATCTACACCATTTTTAATAAGGAAGTCAGAAAAACGGAGGCTAAAATTAAAACCAGGAAAAGCGATTATTTCAGCCTGTTTATTAAGGGTTTTTTTCTCAATTTTATCAACATTGGCGTGCTTGTTTTTTGGCTGGGGATGATCATTATCGTAAGCCCCAATCTAAATAACGAACCCAGGCGCATGCTGATCTTCTTTGGTTCTGTACTTGCCGTTTATCTTATGGTCGATCTTTTTAAAATATTGCTGGCAAAACAACTCAGGAATAAACTGACAAAAGACAGGATACGTCTCATGAAAAAGGGTTTGGGAATCGTTCTGGTCATATGTGGCCTGGTGCTTATTGTGAAGGGATTTTTCCCCCTTGATCAGCTGAATATAGAAAATCGTATTGATGGCATCCATCACCAATAGCGTACGGACTCCCATGAATGCGCATAAAGAATCTCCTTCATTAAAATCCCACTATCAAGATGATTTAGACTGAACATAAAAAAACCTCTCCCGGAGGAGAGGTTGAAGAAGAGGCATCGAGCGGATTCGAACCGCTGTACAAGCTTTTGCAGAGCTGCGCCTAACCACTCGGCCACGATGCCATTTAGAGCCGCAAAGGTACTATTTTTTTATTGCGAAGGAAAAGAAACTACCCCCCTCTTTTCTTTTAAAACCACCGTTACAGCTTCCACATCCCCGCTGATGGGTGGGTTGAGTTTGGATACAGACACCTGCACCTTTTCCACCAGGCTTAATTCCTGAAGTATTCTGCGCAAAATGCGCCTGCACACATGTTCCAGCAGTTTGGACTTTTGCTGCATCTCTTCCTTTACTATTCGGTTCAGATGGGTGTAGTCTACTGTTTCAGATAATTGATCCGATACGGCTGATTTGGTCAAATTTGCATACACGGTTACATTAACTTTATATTCACTCCCGATAATTGCCTCCTCACCAATACACCCGTGATAAGCAAATACCCTGATATTCTCTACCAATATTTTCCCCATGAAATCCTAGTTAGTTTTGTGATCCAGATTGCGCGGCCGCTCAGCAGCTGATAGCTGCACACTGTCATATTGCAAAACTACGTCATTAGAGGATTAGTAGGGCATGGTAAAGAGGTGGGTATTAATACGTACAACGGCAATTGCTAAGTCCCTGGAAAAGATCCATTCCTATGGTGATCACGTGGGTACCATAACTATAGGCCAGAATGTCATTCAGAATTATCTGAACGGAATATCCAAAATAAAAATTGCTTTTCTTAAAGCCCATAAACGGGGCAATGTACAGGGGTTTTCCAATCTGGTCATTGAGAAATCTGTAGTTGATGCCCGTATAGTAATAATCCTCAAAATCATAGATTCGGAATTTCAGGTTAAGGTCTGTTTCAGAACGACCATCACTTTCGAATAATTTATAAATTACAGAGGGTTCGATTTCAAGCCTGCTGTTTTTATTTTTAGTGTATCGGTACCCGGAATACAAATAATAATTCCTCAAATGGTTTGGCTCAAATACAGGGTTGAATCTGGAAAGATCCTTGTCCAGTAAATTTGAAGCATTCGCGCTGAACCAGAATTTGTTTTTCCTGTAAAGCAGACCGACGTCAAAATTGTGGTTAGAAGTGGATCGGTCGTCGGTTACGCTCGGATCCGGACTATCAAATTTTTCGATGTCGATCCTGAATTGGTTAAAATTATAGGAGATACCAAACGAAAGGAATTCGTCCTCGTACCGGTCCAGGGTAAGATGATGCGCAAAGGAAAACCGGGCACCCTGCTGTCGCGTATACCCGTTGCTGTCATTGTAAAGAAACAAACCAAGACCGGACTTATTTCCGACCCGGGCATCTGCCGCGAGGGACTGGGTTTGAGGCGCATCCTTTATTCCTACCCACTGGCTAAGGCCATTGAGACGGATCTTGATATGGTCACCAATCCCGGCATAAGTCGGGGACAGTACAAATGGATTATCGGCCAGATACTGCGACAATTGCGGTGAGTTCAGTTCCTGCGCCTTGGTTATCAGCGCGCTGAACAGCATCATGATCACTACTATATTGCGCATAATTAGTTAGGTTAAGTTCTTTATCTGTACAGGGTAAAGTGGTTGACAAACTCCCTTTCATCATATTCTCCCTGGAGTTTTATAATATACCAGTAATCCCCTGATGGTAATTCGACACCCCGGTAGGTTCCATCCCATCCCCTTTCGTCCACCTCGATCCGAGCAACCTCTCTACCATAACGGTCAAATATTTTGATTAGTATGAGCGGAAATTGCTCAATGTTACGGGGCTTCCAGTAGTCATTCATACCATCTCCGTCAGGAGTAAAGAAATTGGGTATTTCTATGTCTATAAATTCCATAAATATGGATGCAATTGCCTGGCATCCGTTTGCATCTGTTACGGTTACCGTATAGGTTCCTGTTTCCCGGATAAAATACCTTGGATTATTGCCATTGTTTGTGTCATTGAAATAGAAGGTATATCCTTCCCTGCCTCCCTGTGCGACAGCTGTTATCTCGTTGATATTATTCTGCTCCGGATTGAGTGTCAGAGGTTCAAAATATTCAATTTCGAAATCGAGTTGCTGGATACAACCATTTTCGTGAGAAATCGCGATATAATGGGAACCAGGAGCTATATTTCTGAAATCCGGGCTTAATTGCATATTTGCCGGGTTTGTAGAATCCAGACCATAGAGCACTGCGTCTGATACGGAAGGATCTTCCATGACAATCTCGAGGCGGTTTTCAGGGGTGTCACCGGCACATTCGTATACCGGGGTAACCACACCGTTGAGATTTACTCCCGGATCTATGGTAACGATAAGATTTGTTTCACAATCCTGAGCATCTAAGATGAAGATGACATAGGTTCCGGGCGCCAGACCGGAATAGGAGGTCTGACCCGACACATAGTCTGTGTCGCTATTGGAATTGAATGCCGTCCTGTAAGGGGCCGTGCCTCCTGAAATAACGACATCTACTGTGCCATCGGCGCTTCCTGCGCATACTTCCGGCATTGCTGTTGCACTGCCCGTAAGCGGGGCCGGTTCCGTGACTGTGAACTGAAAGGTCAGGAAACATCCGTTTTCATCCTGCGCGATGATATCATATACTCCTGCTGTCAATTCAGTGAAAATGTTTTCTGTATCAAATTTGTTCAGGTTCGGGCTTATGGCGTATAGAATGGTACCGGTACCGCCTGTAACTTCTACAGTTATCGAACCGTCATTGTCTCCTGCGCAACTCACATTAGTGAATTCTTCCCGCTCTATTTCCAATGGCGCCGGTTCTGCAATAATGATTTCCTGGCTTACCTCTGCGCAATCCAGGCTTGTTACCCTGATATAGTAACTTCCCGAACCCAGCATGAAGAAGGAACGATTCTGTTGAGGTCCGGCTACCAGACTGGTTAGTGCTGCATCGGAGAATAATTCATAGGAATAATTTCCTAATCCCCCTGTTGCGGTGGCCGTCAATGATGCGGTGGCTTCGCCGGTACAGTTCACCAGCGCCGCAGTAGTATCTACGGCAATACTGAGCGGCACAACCGCATCAACGGAAATGGCATTAGAAATATTGGCTTCGCAACCAAAGGCATCCCTCACATAATATTGATATACCCCGGCTGAAACCGTAAAGAAGTGATGGTTGCCGCCGGACATTGGACTGTAGCTGATGCCATTGGTGCTAAATTCATAAGGAGCGGTCCCGCCGGTGGCTGATAACCGAAGCCTTCCCTGAGTGGTACAGGTGACAGGTGCCAGCTGTATCAGGGAACTTTGGACCTCCGAGGGCTCGGTAATGGTAACCTGAATGGTTTCTATGCCGCAATTCCATCCATCACTGACGGTGATACTATAAATGCCTGCCCGGAGGTTATTGAATACGGGGCTGACCTGGCCACCACTTGTAAAGGTTATGGCAGTGCCGGCAGCATCGTAATAATTCAGTTGGTATAGATAACTTCCCTGTCCTCCCGAAATATTAAGGGCCGTAACTGTCCCGTAAGTGTCGCCATAGCAGTTCAATAAGGCAGGTGAGGCGGTGATATCCGCTATGATGGGCACCGGAAGTGTCATCACAGTGACATCGTTGATAATACAACCATTGCTGTCGGTAATCACGACCGTAAAATTCCCTGCCGAAAGTCCTGTAAAGAGACGGCTGCCCACATTATCAGCCGTATAGGACTGCCCGGTAGTAGTATTGGTGAGTAAGATGTCATATGGCGCGTATCCTCCTGCCGGATCTACAAACAATTCGCCCTGATCATTGGCACATGTCACGCTGGCTGCCGGGTTCACAAGAGCGGTTAGCGGAGAAGCCGGAGAAATAATGGTGATCACATTAGAGGTTTCCACGCAAAGAGGCGCAGCAGTTTCAATTACCTGAACGTAGTAATTTCCACCGGACAACCCACTAATGGCAAGTGGTCCGGAAGCGGTATTGCCGGCACCGGTAATACCTGTACTCACCGCACCTGATGTGAAGACTTCGTAATCATACGTGCCAGAGTAGCCTGTGATGGCTATTTGAAGCGCTCCGCTTGCATCCCCGAAGCATGTTACGGGTGTTGTTGCGCTGGCTGCTACTTGTATCAGGTCGTATGGAGCGATGTTGTATGGTGCTGTGGTGAAGAAGCAACCGGTGATTGTATCTGTTATTCTAAAGGTATAGGTACCTGTTTGTGA
>JBGTMS010000209.1:0-33767 GCA_041743425.1 Zeaxanthinibacter sp.
TCGAACAATTCTTTGAAAAACAGGTACACCTGGAATTATACGTGAAAGTGAACAAGAACTGGCGCAGCGATGCAGGTCAGCTGAAACGATTTGGTTACAATAACCCAGGGTAAGTCCTCTTTTTATAGCCTTTCGCTAACGATTTCATATTCTTTAGCTAACCTTTCCCTGCATCCGGCAGATGATATTTGTGGCTAAAACCCGCCACGATGAGAACCCTGAAATTGTGTTTGCCCTTCGCCCTGCTTGCATTTTTTATTTCCTGCACTAAGGACATTGTTCCTGAAACTCCCGCCAAAGTCGCCACCCCGCTCCCCGAAGAAAATCCCGAACCGGAACCCGATTCACCTGCGGAAGCAAATTTCAGTTACCTCAGTACCATACAGGTGGGAGGAGAAGGGGCTTCGGAAATTTCTGCCTTTGACCCGCTCACCAACAAATTATTTGTTGTTAATATCGAATTGAATGAGGTCTCAGTTTTTGATATTTCAGACCTTGACGCCCCATTGCAATTACCTTCTATCAATGTCGCTACCCTCGGTACTCCTAACAGTGTTGACGTTTATGACGGGCTGTTGGCTGTCGCCGTGGAGGCACCGGTCAAACAGGACCGTGGCCATATCGCCTTTTATGATACAGATTCCCAGGCATTATCTGCTTGTTATAAGGTAGGGTCCCTGCCGGACATGGTTAAATTCTCACCTGACGGACGCTTTGCGGTCTCTGCGGATGAAGGGGAGCCCAACGCCGATTATACCGTGGATCCTCTCGGAACCATCAGCATTATAGAGGTGGCATCCGGGATAGTAACCATTGTTTCCTTTGAAAACTACGTGTGTAATGTGCCGCAGCTTCTGGAAGGAGGCTTTCGTCTCTTTGGACCAAATGCCACCCTTGCAACCGATGTGGAACCTGAATATGTGGCCATTTCCGCTGATTCCAAGCTGGCATGGGTCACCCTTCAGGAGAATAACGGGATTGCCAAAGTGGATCTGGAAACAAAATTGATCATAGATATATATCCTTTAGGATTTAAAGATTATTCCTTGCCGGGAAATGAAATAGATCCCAGTGATGAAGATGGTGTAAAAGCACTTGCTAACTATCCCGTTTTCGGGGTCTATATGCCGGACGGAATTACCTATCTAGATATGGATGGAACCGGCTATCTGATTACCGCAAACGAAGGGGATGCCCGCGAATACCTAGGCACTCCGGGCTTCGCAGAGGAAGAGCGAATAAAAGATGTGCTGCTCAATCCGGCTATTTTCCCAAATGCCACGGAGCTACAGCTTGAAGAAGTTTTGGGACGTCTCAAAATTACCAGTACCCTCGGCGATTCTGATCAGGAGGGCACCTATGACGCTTTATACAGCTTCGGGGCCCGTTCTTTCAGTATCTATACGGTTGATGGCTCACTCGCATTTGATAGCGGAAATGATATTGCCGCGCAAACCCTCGCCTTAACTCCTGAAGCTTTTAACGGCGACGATGGCCGAAGCGATGACAAAGGTGCCGAACCCGAATCCGTAGAAGTGTTAAAATCCGGGGAACGCACTTTCCTCTTTGTAGGCCTGGAAAGGAACAGTCAGGTGATGGTCTATGATATTACCATTCCACTCGCACCTGTGTTCCTTGACATTCTCTTTCATGAAGGCGATGAAGCGCCTGAAGGTTTACTGGCCATACCGGCTGTGCTCAGCCCCAACGGGAAAGACCTGCTGGTCGTCAGCAATGAGGGAAGCGGCACCGTCACCTTTTATAGCCGGTGATCAGCTATCGGATATCTTTATATTTTATCAACCTTAACCAGAGACCTAAAAGGAAAGCTCTGATTTTAAACCGGCTTTGCAATTGAGTTAGTTATTTCATCGAAAATCGTACTTGTCATCGTCGATTGAGTTGTAACTTTCTCTATCTTTGATTGATCGATAAAATGCTTCGTTTTATCGGTTATTGGCACTTATCCCCCCGGTTGTATGAAAAATGTAGTGATCATTGGTGCTTCTGGACATGGTAGCGTTGTACTGGACTGTTTAGAACAGGAAGGCAAATATAACGTGATTGGCTTTGTCGATTCATATAAGAAGAAAGGTCGCCGCAGGAATGGTTATCAGATCCTCGGAAGTGAAAAAGATCTTCCCCTGCTCATTGAGAAATTCAACCTGTTCGGTGGTATTGTGGCTATAGGAGATAACTGGACGCGTCATACCCTGGTTGCCAAAATATTATCCATTGCCCCCAATTTTAACTTCATCAGTACCATCCATCCCAATGCAACCATCGGGAAGGACGTTACCATCGGTATGGGGACCGTTATTATGCCCGGGGCGATTATCAACGCGAATTGTAACATTGGGGACTTCTGTATCCTCAATACGCGTTCCTCTCTGGACCATGATAGCCGAATGGAGGAATTTTCAAGCCTGGCCCCCAGGGTTTGTACCGGAGGAAACCTGATTCTGCGCAAGTATTCAGCCATCTGCCTTGGAGCCAACGTCATTGAGAGTATCACCATTGACGAACATGTAGTAGTCGGTGCCGGCTCCCTGGTCGTACAGGATATCGAGAGTCATGTACTGGTCTACGGGTCTCCTGCAAAAGTCATCAGACGCAGATCGACCGGGGACAAATACCTGTCAGCCACCAAGATCCCCAACCTCCTCAACCTCGTCAATTCTGCCTTTCCCCGCTGAGGTAAATATCTCCTGATTAACACTACCTTTGCTTCTTAATTTACACCTATGGGTGCTATTGTAGCCATTGTTGGGAGGCCCAATGTCGGGAAATCCACATTTTTTAACCGTTTGATTCAACGCCGTGAAGCCATAGTTGATGCCATCAGCGGGGTCACCCGTGACCGCCATTACGGCAAAAGTGACTGGAACGGTAAGGAGTTCTCCCTGATAGATACCGGTGGCTACGTTTTAGGCAGCGAGGATATTTTTGAAAAAGAGATTGACAAACAGGTGGAACTGGCCATCGACGAGGCAGACGCCATCATCTTTATGGTCGATGTAGAAACCGGCGTGACAGGGATGGATGAGGATGTGGCCAAACTGTTGCGCCGGGTGAATAAACCTGTTTTTCTGGCAGTCAATAAAGTAGATAACCCGCAACGTGCGGATGACGCAGTGGAATTCTATAGCCTTGGCCTGGGAGACTATTACCCGCTCTCCGGTATCAATGGAAGTGGCACCGGCGAAATCCTCGACGATCTTGTCAAAGTATTACCGGAGAGCAACCTGCCGGAAGAGGAGTTGCCACGGTTTGCCGTTGTAGGCAGGCCGAATGCCGGAAAATCTTCCTTTATCAATACGCTTATAGGCAAGGACCGCTATATCGTTACAGACATCGCAGGGACCACCCGAGACAGTATTGATACCCATTATAATCTTTTTGGATTCGATTTTAAACTGGTGGACACGGCAGGCATCCGAAAGAAATCAAAAGTGAAGGAAGACCTGGAATTCTATTCGGTCATGCGGGCGGTGAGGGCGATAGAAAATTGTGATGTTTGCCTTCTCTTACTGGATGCCACCAGGGGATTTGACGGACAGGTGGAGAATATTTTCTGGCTGGCACACCGCAATAATAAGGGCATTGTCATCCTGGTGAATAAATGGGACCTCATGGAGAAAGACACCGCCTCCGTGAAAGAGTATACCCAAAAAATACAAGCCGCTACTGCACCATTCACCGATGTACCCATCCTTTTTATTTCAGTGCATTCAAAACAGCGGATCTTCAAAGCCATCGAAACCGCCGTGGAAGTCTATAAGAATCGTTCCAAACACATCCCTACAAGGAAATTAAACGATGTCATGCTCCCCGTCATAGAACATACCCCGCCCCCTGCACTTAAGGGAAAGTATGTGAAGATCAAATACTGCACGCAACTGCCTACTTCCTACCCACAATTCGCTTTCTTTTGCAATCTGCCTCAATACGTGAAGGACCCATACAAACGATTCCTGGAAAATAAACTCAGAGAAGAATTTGACTTTAGCGGTGTACCTGTCACAATATTTATGAGGAAAAAATAAGTTGTAGTTCAACGATTAGTTTGGACTTAGAGGAAATTTAAACGAATTGCCACGCAGCCTAAAGAAAGATAGCCACACTTCTATCACAAGCCTTGATCACCAGCCTCCTGAAGCACCTCCGCCACCAAAACCGCCACCACCGAAGCCGCCGCTAAAGCCGCCTCCGCCACCACCACCGAAGCCTCCGCCAAAGCCGCCGGATCCGGATCCGCCACTACGGCCCATATTGCTGAGAATGATCATATCCCAAATATCCAGGCCTTTGGCAGTAGAACCGCCTTTCCCGCCGCCCTTTCTTCTGTTCCGGGAAGCCAGGATGATTACCAGGACAATGAAAAAAATAAATGGGAGCATTAGGAAGAAAAAGTTTTCCATCCCGCCATCTTCAAAGGTACGTTCCTCTGTAAATTCTCCGGTGAGGACAGCAAAAATGGCGTCCGCGCCTTTATCAAGACCCGCATAGTAGTCGTCGTTCCTGAATTCAGGGATGATCACATTTTCTATGATCCTTCTGGCCATGGCATCCGTGAGGTTACCTTCCACTCCTTCTCCGGTCGAGATGGCTATGCGGCGGTCTTCGCGTGCCAGCAGCACCAGTACACCGTTGTCTTTATCTGCCTGCCCAATACCCCATTTTTCTCCCCACTGTGCACCCAGGTAGTCAATATCTTCGCCCTCGGTAGTGGCAATTATCGCGATAACAATCTGGGTAGAAGTGCTGTCAGAATAGCCGATAAGCTTTTGCTCCAGGGCTGCTTTTTGTTCCTGGGAAAGCAGGCCGATATAATCATAAATGCTGGTTTCCAGCCCCGGTTTCTCAGGGATCTCGTATTGAGCGGAGGCCAGTGAACAACATCCGAGTAAAAGAAAAAGAAATTTACTCTTTAGATACCTCATTGGTCAGTTCATTATGATCTCCACGCCTGTATGGAAAATGGCCGCGCAGTTCTTTTCCAGCACTCTGAATGCCTTTGATGATACCCTCTTTGAATTCGCCCCTTTTAAATGCGACCTCCATAAGGTCTTTGGTCTTATTCCAGAAATCGGCGGGGACTACGGCATTGATTCCTTTATCGCCGTAGATCACGAATTTTTTATCCTCCACGGCTACATAGATAAGTACCCCGTTATCTTCCTTGGTATTATCCATCTTCAGCATATGAAATACTTCCCGGGCGCGTTCATAAGGGTCCGTTTTAGAGGACCTTTCAATATGAACCCGGATCTCCCCGGAGGTTTCCTTTTCGGCTTCGAGGATGGTTTCAACAATCTCCTTTTCGGCGACCGCCGTTAAAAATGTTTCTACCCTGGATGTTTTTTGCATGGGTTAGTTGAAGTCAAAATCGACCTCGGGTGCATTTTCAGATCCCGGATCCGATTTGTAGCGTGGCATCTCCTTAAAACCAAACCATCCGGCAAGGACCTTATTTGGAAATTTGGTGGTGTGTATATCGTAAACATTCACTTTTTCATTGAAGCGGTCCCTCGAAATATTGATCCGGTTTTCGGTGCCTTCAAGTTGTGACTGTAATTCCAGGAAATTCTGGTTCGCCTTAAGTTCCGGGTAGCGTTCCACCACCACCATCAGGCGGCTAAGGGCTCCCGTCAGCCCATTCTGGGCCTCCTGAAAAGCTGCGAGGTTGGCCGGGGTCAGGTCATTGGCATCCACGGTGGTTTGGGTGGCTGCAGCCCTTGCCTGTATCACTGATTCAAGGGTACTCTTCTCAAAATCGGCGGCTCCCTGTACTGTTTTTACAAGATTGCCGATCAGATCATTCCGGCGCTGATAAGCACTTTCCACATTGGACCAGGCCGTTTTGGCATCGGCTTCATAAGTGACTGCTTTGTTATTGAATCCAACCGCCCATTGATATATTGCAAATGCCAGGACAGCAAGGATAATTACGGGGATAATCCATTTTTTCATTTCAGGTGTTGTTTAGTTGTTTAAAGTTGATTCTTGATCTTGGTAAGCTCTGTTTTAATCCGCTCGAGTTTCTGGATGATCTCAAAATTTGTAAGGGTCTTTTGTTTTTCTTCCCGGAGATGGATTTTGGCACCTTCCAGTGTAAACCCTCTTTCTTTTACCAGGTGGTAAATAAGCTGTATGTTCTGAACATCCTTTGGGGTAAATTTCCGATTTCCCTTGGCGTTCTTTTTCGGCTGTATCACATCAAATTCCTTCTCCCAGAATCGGATCAGAGAAGTATTAACATCAAAAGCCCTGGCCACTTCGCCAATGCCGTAATACCGTTTTTCGGGCAGTTCAATTTGCATTAATCCAGAGATTGGTTTTCCTGATTGGCATATTTAAGCATGCTCTCATATTCCTGAGCGGTCAAACTTCCGTAATAAAAGTTGATCGGATTGATGCGGTCTTCTTCCTTCCATACCTCATAGTGCAGGTGGGGCGCCTCTGATCTTCCTGTACTTCCTACAAAGCCAATCAGGTCGCCTCGTTTTACGCGCTGTCCTTTATCCACATTGTATTTACTCAGGTGGCCGTAAAGCGTCACATAACCATATCCATGCTCAATTCGGATATGCTTCCCGTATCCGGAGGAATTGTTATCGGCTCTGGTGACTTTTCCGTCACCGGTCGCATAGATGGGCGTGCCTTTCAGTGCCGTAAAATCCATACCCCAGTGCATTTTCCGGGCCTTGGTAAAGGGATCAGAACGCCAGCCGTACCCTGAAGCCATCCGGGTGAGGTCCTCTGTATTGATCGGTTGGATGGCGGGAATTGCCGCCAGCAGCTTTTCTTTCTCAGCTGCCAGTTTGGTGATCTCATCCAGGGACTGGGACTGAATGACCATTTCTTTCTGTATGATATCAAGGCGCCTGGTCGTTGCGATGATCATCTCCGAATTATTAAATCCCTCTAAGGATTTATACCGGTTGATTCCACCAAAACCTGCCCGTCGCTGCTCCTCGGGGATGGGGTTCGCCTCAAAGTACAGGCGGTAAATATTGTTATCGCGGTCCTCAATATTTGCCAGCACATATTCCATCTGCGTCATTTTCCGATTGAGGAGTTCAAATTGCAATTCATAATTTTTTACCTCTCTGCCAAGCGAGAGTTCCCGGGGGGTATTAAGGAAATTTGTGTTGAGCAAAAGGGCCAATCCCAGAAAGCCAAAAAGTGCAGACCCCAGCACGAAAAACAGAATATTTCGGTAGCGTCTGGATTTTTTGGGCTCTATCTTCCTATAGGAAAGCGTGTCCGGGTCGTAATAATATTTTACCTTAGACATGAAGGGATTTTGTGCTATTTTTGTGCTTCCATTTTAGCCGCACAAACAAATATAAAAATTGTTTTGTATTTACCGTTAAAATTGAACTCATTTAGACTTTTTAGATTGAAGCGAAAATTAGCCATTTTGTGTCCGGTTGACGACTTTTTTGAGTTACATAGCAGGGCTACGGAAGGAGAAAAAGACAATAATGGGGCGCAAAAAGGCAATTTTTTAGCCAATTGAAAAAGTCTAAATGGGTTCCTTATTAAAACCTTACCTTTTTATATGAATTCCAGGGATGTCAGGGCGCACTTTTTAGACTTCTTCAAGCAAAAAAATCACAAGATCCTCCCTTCCGCCCCGATGGTCATAAAAGATGACCCTACCCTGTTGTTCACCAATGCCGGAATGAACCAGTTCAAGGAATATTTTCTGGGCAATAGTCCGGCTCCTTACGCCCGCGTCGCGGATACGCAGAAATGCCTCCGGGTAAGCGGGAAACACAACGACCTGGAGGAGGTGGGAAAGGATACCTACCACCATACGATGTTTGAGATGCTGGGGAATTGGAGTTTTGGAGGCGCCACCGTCCGGGAATCCAAGGAAACCACTGGGTATTTTAAGGAGGAAGCCATTGCCTGGGCATGGGAGTTCCTGACGGGGATTTGCCGCATCCCGGCTGAGGACCTCTATGTCTCCGTTTTTGAGGGCAGTGAAGATGCGGATAATCTCTCTATGGATACGGAGGCTTATGATTTGTGGCATAAAATTGTCCCGGCCGACCGGATCATCAAAGGCAGCAAAAAGGATAACTTCTGGGAAATGGGAGAGCAGGGACCCTGTGGCCCTTGCTCGGAGATCCATGTAGATATCAGGTCTGCCAAAGAAAAGCAGGCAAAGTCCGGGGCCGCTCTTGTGAATCGCGACCACCCACTCGTGGTCGAAATATGGAATCTGGTCTTTATTCAATACAACCGGAAGTCGAATGGCTTTCTGGAACCTTTGCCTGCCAGGCATGTGGATACCGGAATGGGTTTTGAGCGATTATGTATGGTCCTGCAGGGCGTGCCCTCCAGCTACGACACGGACTTGTTCCGCCCTCTTATACGAGAAATAGAAGTAATTACGAATGCCAGTTACGGTACGGCTGAGGATACTGATATTGCGATCCGGGTGATCGCAGATCATATCAGGGCGGTGTCATTTGCCATTGCTGACGGCCAGCTTCCGGGTAACACCGGCGCCGGGTATGTGATCCGGCGCATCCTCAGGCGTGCGGTAAGGTACGGATTTACTTTCCTTGAGATCAGACAGCCCTTCCTCTACCATCTGGTCAAAGTGCTTGCAGAAAATATGGGAGACGCTTTTCCGGAATTGAAAGAACAACTCAGACTCATTGAGAATGTAGTCCGGGAAGAGGAACATGCCTTTCTCAATACTCTGGAGCAGGGTTTGTTGCTACTGGAAGAAGTAATTGCGACCACAGAGGGTAAGACCGTGGATGGGCAGAAGGCTTTTGAATTGTATGACACTTTCGGATTTCCGATAGACCTGACTGCGCTTATCCTCAGCGAAAAAGGAATGAACCTTGATGCAGAAGGGTTTGACAAGGCTATGCAACAGCAAAAGGATCGTTCCAGGAGCGCCTCTGAAATTTCGCGTGGTGACTGGACCCTGGTAAACCGGTTTGAAGGACAGGAATTTACAGGTTATGATCAGCTGGAATCTCAGGTGCGACTTGCCAAATACCGGGGGGTAACCTCCAAAAAAGATGGTGATCATTTTCAGCTCGTATTTGACCGCACCCCATTTTATCCCGAGGGCGGGGGACAGGTAGGGGATAAAGGATATGTAGAAGTGGCTGACGGAGATGTGGTATATGTTTTTGATACCAAAAAAGAAAATAATGAGATCGTCCATTTTACCAATACCCTGCCCAAGCACCTTGACGTCACCCTTCGTGCCGTGGTTGACGAAAAACAAAGGGCCCTTACCGCCCGGAATCATACCGCCACCCACCTCCTACACCAGGCTCTTAGGACCATTCTGGGGAAGCATGTGGAGCAAAAGGGTTCTGCTGTGCACTCCGGATACCTGCGATTCGATTTCTCGCATTTTTCAAAACTTAGCCAGGAAGAACTGCGGCAGGTGGAAGATTTTGTGAATCAAAGAATTGATGAGCAACTTCCGCTGGTTGAAGGCCGGGCGGTACCCATGGAAGAGGCTCTAAAAGAAGGAGCTATTGCCCTGTTCGGGGAGAAATACGGGGATGCCGTCCGGACGGTCCGTTTCGGGCGGTCCATAGAACTCTGCGGGGGAACACATGTGGCCAATACAGCGGAGATATGGCATTTCAAAATAGTTTCAGAAGGAGCCATTGCCGCCGGTATCCGAAGAATTGAAGCGATTACTTCCGAAGCCGTAAAGGAGCATTTTATGGAAGGAAACCGGCAAATGGCGCAGATCAGGGAAATGTTCAAAGGAGCTCCCGATCCTGCCAGGGCCATTGAATCCCTTCAGGAAGACCATGCCCACCTGAAAAAGGAAATCGAACAGCTGCAGCGTGAAAAGGCCAAACACCTTGCTTCCAGCCTTGCCTCTGAACTGGAAGTGGTAAACGACATCCTTTTCCTTGCCAGAAAAGTAGATCTGAGTCCGGCAGGGATCAAGGATCTTTGTTTTGATCTGGGAAGGGGAAAAACAAATTTGTTTCTTCTGCTGGCCGCGGAATCGGAAGGAAAGGCGGTGCTGTCCTGCTATATCTCCAAAGAACTGGTCACTTCCGCACATTTGAATGCCGGGAAGATCGTAAGTGAATTGGGCACCCTGATACACGGAGGAGGAGGGGGACAGCCATTTTTTGCCACCGCCGGTGGAAGTCATCCTGCCGGTATCCCCGACGCCTTGGAAAAAGCGCGGGAGTACCTGCCGCGCCCGGCAAAATAAAAATTTTACAGGCATGAAACTCCAGACCAACATAGCAATCAGACCAGGGGATCATCCCCTTAGCTATGAGAGTCGGTTGCTCCTTTTGGGATCTTGCTTTGCACAGAATATAGGAGATAAACTGTCCTATTACCAATTCCGCTGTGTTCAGAATCCGATGGGGATCCTGTTTCACCCCATGCCCCTTACCTCCGTGATCCGGAGGGCTGTAGAGGCCCGTCCTTATACTGCAGAGGATATATTCTGCCACAACGAACGGTGGCATTGTTTTGAAACCCATTCTTCCCTGAGTGCAGGCAGCCGGGATCAACTATTGCAAAATCTAACAACGGCCTTGTCCTGTCTGCGGAACGAGCTCCTTTCAGCTAGTCATGTCCTTATCACCCTCGGAACTGCATGGGGCTACCGCGAGGTGAATGGAAACAAACTCGTGGGCAATTGCCATAAG
This sequence comes from Zeaxanthinibacter sp., assembly GCA_041743425.1. GTDB lineage: Bacteria > Bacteroidota > Bacteroidia > Flavobacteriales > Flavobacteriaceae > JTS-RE37. The sequence continues at coordinate 10,677 of JBGTMS010000209.1, forward strand.
TTGCCTCAAAAGGAATTCAGGCGCGAACTAACTCCTGTGGAGACTCTTTTGAATACGATTACAGAAATGCAAGACCTTGTGGTTTCGCTTAACCCTCAGGCAAAGGTGATTTTCACCATCTCTCCTGTCCGGCATCTCAGGGAAGGCTTTATCGAGAACCAGCAGAGCAAAGCGCACTTAATCACTGCGCTGCATCAGATAATGACGACCTCCGGCAGTCAGAAGTCGATCTTCTATTTTCCTGCCTATGAACTCCTGATGGATGAACTGCGAGACTATCGTTTTTATGCCGCAGACATGGTTCATCCCAATGCCCTGGCCATCGACTATATTTGGGAAAAATTCAGTGAAGCCTGGATCTCAAAGCAAACGCAACTTGTGATGGATTCTGTAGCAGATATCCAAAAGGGAATTGCCCACCGCCCGTTTGATCCCAGCTCTCTGCAACACCGGGAATTCAGGCAGCAGCTGAAGAATAAAATCACCGTATTGCAAAAGAAGTACCCGCATATGGCGTTTACTATATGAAGCCGGGCGGGCACAGCCGATGGGAACGGAAATGAACTTTTGTAACCCGGATTGGCATCTGATAACTGCACTATGAGAAAAATTATTTTTGGCGCATTGATCACCCTCGCGATCGTACTGATTTTTAGATCATGCAGCAAGCAAAAGGAAGCTGAATCTATATTGATCGAAAGCAGCATGCTTCTTCAGAAACAAATAGATCAGGTCTCGAAACTGATCGTTACCGAAGGCCATTTTTCAGAAGTATATACCTATAAGGATTCCCAGCAATTATTCGGCCCGCTGATCACGGCAGAGAAGAAGGCACTTGTAGTGGTCAATGCTGAGGTGACCGTGTCCTATGATCTGAGGCAAATTGATTTTGAAGTTGATGAAGCTTCCAAAACGCTCTACATCAAACGCATCCCGGAGCCGGAAATACGGCTGAACCCGGATTTCGAATATTATGACGTCACTGCAGATTTCCTCAACCAGTTCAAGGCTGAGGACTATAATAAGATCAAGAAAAATGTGAATGCCTCCCTCATGAAAAAACTGGAGGCTTCTTCCCTTATGACCAACGCTGAGAGCCGGTTGCTCAGCGAATTATCCAAATTTTATATCCTGACCAGTTCCATGGGTTGGACGCTCGTATTTGAAGACCGCAAAATAGAAGACGTTGAAGGATTTAAAGCGCCCCTTTTAGACTAGGCCTCCGAAAGCTCGACATTGTATCTAAGGTATTTCCTTTAACTGAATCTCCGCCCAGTTCAGATATTGTTCCCAATCGAACAGGGTGATGTCGTGCTTTCCGGCACGTAGGTGGTAAGCGACGGTATTCTGAATGGGAACATTAGGCGGTGGCATTTCCATAGAGGAAATTCCTGATTTTTGGTAAAGCCTGTAAACAGGTGAAGCGTAAAAAGCGCCCAGGAATTCTCCCTGAGGATCTGCCCAGGCGTCCTCGGAGGCACTGGCCACATACAACGGCCTCGGGGCGATTAGGGCGAGCAGCTCATGCTGATCTGCCAGCAGGGTCTCTTCGCGTTCGTTATAGCCTTTAAATTTTTGGGTAAACCAATGAGGGAATGCGGTATTGATATCGCTTGCACGTTCGCCGACCTTTCTTTTGAACAGGGCAGCTCCACCGCAGCCGGAATTATTTGAGATCACAGCGGCGAAACGCCGGTCAGATGCTCCGGCCCACAAGGCGGCCTTCCCCAATCGGGAATGCCCAAAAACCGTCACCTTCCCGCTGTCTACCATCGGATCCTGCTCCAGGTAATCCATTGCCCGGCTTAAACCCCAGGCCCACGCGGCCACACTACCCCATTCCCCCGGGCCGGGGGTCGTATGCCCGGTTTTATAAAAAAGTGATTGCACCCCATCAGACAGATCATTCTTATCAGGGTCGATTTCCCCGTAAAAAACAGTAGCCAGTCCGAATCCCTTCTCAATTATTGCACGGACAGGCCAACGCTCGGACATGCTCCCTCGTGACGCGGCCGTCGGTTGGTGGTTCTGAATACCGATCTCCTCATTATCCAGCGACCATGCTTTAGAAATAAAAATTTCGGAATCGGGTTGTACGGTGTGGTTGCCATAAAAATTATACCCCAGAAACACCGGCGATTTGGTATCTCGCCTGGGCAGATAAAGGAGGATTGTAAAGCGCTGTTCCTTGTTATTTTTTTTAAGGGTGACCTCTACCTGCCGGCGAATGGCCAGACTATCGACTGCATGGTCATTCTCTTCCAGGATCTGGAAAGAAATCCCATCTGCATCGCCGGGGATCTTCCCATACACTTCGGTTTCAAAGAAAGTAATCAGTTCCGGCCGTCTTTTAGTGGCCCATTCTTCAGAAGTGCTTACAGAATCTCCCGAAAAGGTAATAAGCGGATTGGAAGGTATTGTCATTGATTGGGATATGTCAGTGGAGGCAGGGTTGGTCTGACCCATGCACAGGTTCAATGCCAACAGCATCAGTATGAGAGGATAATTTTTCTTTTTCATTATTCAGGGAACTTCATTGAACCATGGCAGTCGAGGCAAGTTGCAGGCCATCATCTATGAGGTGCCCCACCTTGGGATTGTTTTGTTTTACCGTCTCGAGATGTACAGCGATTTCGGCTGCGAACTCCTGATCGTCATTGCTTTTCGCGAGCTCATAGAGTTCTACTGATAACAGCCAGTCGTTGGAAAATTCCTCTCGAAGCACTTTAAATACTTTATTCCGCGAAATGGTCGTATTGGTACCTTCCCTGTATTCACGGATTTGCTGGTAATAACGCTCCAGCTTTTGTATTTCTGCTGACGGCTGGGACCTCTCTGTTTTAGAACTGATTTTATGGGTTACGAGTTGGAAACTTTTCAGATCCGCGGGTCCGTTAAATGCAGAAATTATTTTTTCACCTACTGCCATATGGTACAGGCCATGACCAGGTTCAAATAACACCTTATCTTTATGGGTAACGGTACAATGATCAAAGGTGATCAGGATAATTTCCCCCATCAGATTCCTGGTGCCGGTGATGATTTTTCCCTTAACCTGAACGGCCCCTTCAAACTCCAGGGAAACCTGTTCCCCTTCATAGATATTATACGCCCGAAGATCCCTGGGACTCATATCTTCGATGGCAAGATTAATTCCTTTCAATTTCCCGACAGGGGAACCAAACCCTTCCGGGTGGTGTCTTGAGCCATGGCCTACCAATTCCTTCTCCCGGTAAGCAAGGGCTGTTTTTCCGACCGTTTGAAAATAGACCGGCTGATTATTGGAGGAGATGACCTTGTCAAAATTTCCCGAAATCTGCAGTCCCGTGCTTAATTCAATGGTCCCTAATTCTCTGGAATCTATCAGCTTTTGTATGCCTTCCAATCCGCCTTTGCGAAGGGACATGGTGCTTGCAAACTCTTCCAGAACCTCACTGAGATACGCAAAGCTTGGAGTTACAAAAAGTTGAGGCTGAGGCTGGGTGATGTCAAAAGAGGTATGCGCGGCTTCAATGGAATATGGGATTTTCTTTACCTTGCTTGTCATACACCAGGCACTTTCTCCAATGGAAGACAATAATCCGGCGCCATAGATCTTTGGCTGTTCCGTTGTTCCTATCAGCCCATATTCTACAGTCCACCAATGCAGATTCCTGATCAGGGCGATTTCACTGGGTTCACCCATCTTTTGCTGTAATTCCTCTATATTTCTTTCCGCTTCGCTAATCCGGGCAGGATCCGTACCCTGAGCTTCTTTTATTATCGATAGGGTTCTGACGGCTTCATACAATTCAAAGTCCCTGGCGTTAGAGATGGCCTTGCTACCAATTTCACCGAATCTCCGCAGGTATTCGGCATATTCCGGATTCGCTATGATCGGCGCGTGTCCCGCTCCTTCATGAATAATATCCGGTGCAGGGGTATATTCAATATGGTTCAGTTGCCGTATATCAGAGGCGATTACCAATACGTTGTACGCCTGAAACTCCATAAAAGCCGAAGGGGGGATAAATCCGTCGACCGCAACGGCGGCCCAACCGATATCCTTTAAAATCCGGTTCATTCCATACATATTGGGAATGTGGTCTACTGAAATTCCGGTCTTTAGCAATCCATCGAGGTAGGAGCCATGGGCCATCCTGGCAAGATAATCTGTGTTCTTGCGCATCACATAGCGCCAAACGGCCTGATCTATAGCGCTATAATCCTGGTAATTCTGAGGTTTGATGTATTGACGCAAATGCTCCGGGAGTTTATCCAGGATGTCATTGCTTTTATAAGGCATCGGAATTTTTTTCACAGCCTCAAAGATACAAATAACCGCTCAGTCAGTGAGCACTGCCGTTGATAAGCTAATTGGCAGCAACTGCTTCAGGAGGATAGTTCTGCAGAATCTGAGCTACGAATTCCTGAATGCGTTCCTCTTTCTTCTCGATACTCTGACCATTGCCCAGCGTGCCGATACCTCTTCCCTGCCAAACCAATTCCTTGTTTTTGGCATCAATCAGGTCAATGTATAAAGAACCTTCTGTACGTGTACTAACACTGTTTCCATAAAATCCGGGACCTCCCCAAACCCATGGATTCCAATAACCAAAACCGTAGCCCCAGCCCCAGCCGAAATTATTGCCGTTGTAGACGTCAACCTGTTCCCTCTCTTTTGTAAATATACTGATGAGCAAGTCGGGGGTATTGGATTTCACAAAGCCTCTTGAATTCATTTCGGCATCAATGGCATACAGTATCCTTTTCTTATCCAGATCGGAGATTTCAGCTTTGTCAATTCCAGTCTTGTAAAAGGCATAACTTTTATAGGAGTTAAAATCAGCCTGCTTGTCATAATCAGCCAGCACCCGCACAGAGGTGCAGGAACCGAAAACCAGGGCAAGAAGAGGCAAAGCAAGAAATTTGATATTTTTCATGAGCTTCATATTAGAATTTTCAACAATTTTTTTAATATTTCAGTAACAAATATCATGCCGAATAAGCAGTGACTTCAGGAGCATGAAGTATTCCTGTTAAAGCCATAGGGGCAATGTCTGCAGCCACTTTCACAACAATATCCCCTTTTTAGATGATATTGTTCTGTGAATACCTTGTAGCCATCTTCTGAAAGGTAAAAATCTCCTTCTTCTAAAGGAATTAATTCCTTCATATGCCTTCCGGTACGCAACCGGCCCCTTTTACTATAAATTTAAGCTTTTTTGCTGAATCCCCGTATTTTAAGATGTATAGAGAGATTGGACTTATCATTCTGGCACGTTTATCGCTATTAATGGTAGTATTGGCTTATATACAGGCAAAAGCTTTTTTTTAACAGTATATTTGTCCGAGCTCAGCAAAAGGTAACCTATGATCTTAGTAATCAAACAATTCTTTCATAAGAACTACGTGGGTCTCTCCTTATGGCCCTTTATTATACTTCGGGAAGATCATTTAAAGGAAGATACCGTCCTGATTAATCACGAACGTATCCATCTCAGACAACAACTGGAACTTTTTGTACTACCGTTCTACTTTTTGTACCTGGCAGAATGGTTGTGCAGGATAATTATTTACAGGGATAGTTACAAGGCTTATCAAAATCTCAGCTTTGAACAGGAGGCCTACCACAATGAGGATAACCCTAATTACCTGAACCGGCGTAAACCTTTTAGTTTTATTAAATATCTTTGAGCCAAAAGGCCGGAGATTCGTGGAGGTAGTCACACAGGAAATTCAGCATTCACTATTTGAAAGGCATAACGTTTCTCTGTTCATCCGGAGGGAAGACCAGCTGCATCCCCAGATTTCGGGGAATAAATTCCGCAAATTAAAATACAATCTTCAGAGCGCCCGTGAAAAAGGCTTAAAACACCTTGTGACTTTTGGGGGTGCCTATTCCAATCACTTGCTTGCCATGGCTATCGCCGGAAAAGCCTATGGTTTCATTACTACAGGAATTGTTCGGGGAGATGAGTTGTCACACTCCTGGCAGGACAACCCCACCCTTTCTCAGGCCCATTCGGCAGGAATGCAATTCAAATTTGTTTCGAGGGAGGAATACAGGCAGCGGACAGAGCCTGCATATTTACGGGCTTTGGATGCCGAGCTGGGTCGCTGCTACCTGCTTCCGGAAGGGGGTACCAATGAACTTGCGATTAAAGGTTGCGAAGAAATTCTGGCACCATCCGACCATCGCTATGATCTGATTTGCTGTAGTGTCGGTACCGGGGGTACAATTGCAGGGATCATCAATACTTCCCGAGACTCCCAGAGGGTATTGGGGTTCCCTGCTCTGAAATCCGACGGGTTAAAGAAAGATATTTGTAAATTTACCCGTAAGAACAATTGGGAATTGATTTCAGATTATCATTTTGGGGGTTATGCCAGGGTGTCTCCGACACTGATCCGGTTTATCAATGATTTTTGCGAATCTACCGGTATTCCACTGGATCCGGTTTATACCGGAAAGATGCTGTTTGGAATTTATGATATGGTCTCAAAAGGTCTTTTTACGCCGGGTTCTCATATCCTGGCAATTCATACGGGCGGACTTCAGGGGGTGGCAGGAATGAACAGGCGGCTACATAAAAGGAATATGGAAGAAATCAATATATGAGAGGTATTTTAATAGCACTAATATTAGGATTCGTGCTAACCGGCTGCGGTTCCAGGAAGCGAACCGTATATGCGCCACCCACACCTCCCGTAGAACGGGTCGCTCCGGAGAAAGTAGCCGCAGCGGTAGCCGAAGGGATCTATCTCCTGCCCGAAGACACCGGGAATTTTATTCACTTTCCCATCAACACCATTGAAGAATATATTGCCGCTTTCTCGGAAATTGCCCAGTTTGAAATGAAAGCCTATGGTATCCCGGCCAGCATTACCCTGGCGCAGGGTATTCTGGAAAGTGGCTATGGCAGGGGAGCGTTAACACTAAAAACCAATAATCACTTTGGAATCAAGTGCCACTCCGGCTGGCAGGGCCAGTATGACCATCATGACGATGACGAGATTGGCGAGTGTTTCCGGAAATATAACCATCCTATGTATTCCTTCAGGGATCACAGCATCTTCTTATCAGGCCGGGCACGTTACGCCTCGCTCTTTGAATTGAGGAGGGATGATTACAAAGGATGGGCAAGGGGCCTGAAGGAAGCAGGGTATGCAACCGACAGACAATATCCTCAGAAACTGATCAACTTTATAGAACAGTATGAACTGCATCGGTATGACAAAGTGGTGCTTTCTGGTGGTTATCCGGTGCAGCCTGTACCTAAGGAATATGATTTCAGGGTGCATATCGTAGAACAGGGGGATACGCTTTATTCTATTTCCAAGAGATATTTTGTATCCATCAATGAGTTGATGCAACTCAACCGGATGAACGATAGCAAGCTGTCTGTCGGACAGGAAATCATGGTAAAACAGCAAAAAATCAATTAACCTCATGCGCTATACGCGGAGCAGTGCTCTTTTTGCTGAAGCAAAGCAGTTCCTACCGGGAGGTGTCAATTCCCCTGTAAGGGCATTCAAGGCGGTTGGAGGAGATCCTATTTTCGTAAAGGAGGCCAAAGGCGCTTACCTGTATGATGAGGACGGCAACCGCTATATAGACTATATCGCTTCCTGGGGCCCCCTCATTCTTGGCCATGCTTATCCCCCCGTGATCAATGCAGTGATAGAAAAGGCGAAAAAGGGCACCTCCTTTGGAATGCCCACCGAAATTGAAACGGAACTGGCCAGACTTGCTGTTTCCATGGTACCCAACGTAGATAAGATAAGGTTTGTCAACAGCGGAACGGAGGCTTGTATGAGTGCCATTCGCCTTGCCCGCGGTTTCACAGGAAGGGAAAAGATCATCAAATTTGCGGGTTGCTATCACGGCCACGCCGATAGCTTTCTGATCCAGGCAGGTAGCGGGGCCGCCACCTTCGGAAGTCCCGACAGTCCCGGAGTTACAAAGGGTACGGCCCGTGACACCCTGTTGGCAACCTACAACAACCTCGAAGAAGTAGCCACTCTCGTTCGTGCCAACAAAGGAGAAGTGGCGGCCATCATTATTGAACCGGTGGCAGGAAATATGGGTTGTATTGTACCTGAGGATCACTTTATTCATGGCCTTCGGGAAATATGTACCAGGGAAGACATTTTATTGGTCTTTGATGAGGTAATGACCGGCTTTCGGCTTGCCAGGGGGGGGGCGCAGGAAGTCCTGGATGTTGTCGCAGATATTGTCACCTTTGGAAAAGTAATAGGCGGTGGCCTGCCGGTAGGCGCCTTTGCCGCCCGTGGGGAGATCATGGCTTGCCTGGCCCCGGAAGGCCCGGTGTATCAGGCCGGAACCCTGAGCGGAAATCCCCTTGCTATGAGTGCAGGTCTCGCTATGCTTACAGAATTAAACAACCACCCCGAAATATTCGAAAGCCTCGAAGATAAAACAGAGCATTTGCGGGAAGGATTTGATAAAGTGCTGAAAAGCAAAGGTATTGCCTACCGGATCAATAAGATAGGAAGTATGATCTCCCTCCACTTCACGAAAGATCCCGTGGTCGATTTCGCTTCTTCATGCAAAGGGAACAATGAGCAATTCAGAAGCTATTTTCACGGCATGCTCGATAAAGGAATTTACCTGCCTCCCAGCGCCTTCGAAAGCTATTTTCTGAATGATGCCTTGTCATATGGCGACCTGGATGAGACGATTGAAGCCCTCGATAGGGTCTCCTCCCAATGGGATAATTAAACCCTAAAAAACCCACCGTCAAGGGTGGGTTCTGAATTCATTGTTTATTTGCCATGATGTCTGGCTTTTCTGTCACGCATTCCTTTATAATGCCCGTGATGACCTGTCCTCTGATGCATCTCCTCCCACTTCCCGAACTGCGCCTCATTTAGAATTGATCGCATCTGCTCTTTCTGAGCAATGGCCCGGTCCAGACGCTCATTTTGCATTTCAAATCGTTCGTCCGGCGACAACGATTTGCTGTTTACAGATTCTTTATGATCCTTCCATGCTTCTCTTTTCTCCATGCGCAATTTGGCATTTTCAAGTTGCATGACCAGAATTTCCTTTTGCTGGGCCTCAGTGAGGTCAAGTGCAAGGGTTAATTTTTTGGTTCTGAGGGTAGCAATCTGTTCAGGGGTTAAATCTGACATTGCCATGCCCTTGTCCGCTTTCCGGCCTTCCATTTGCGAAAATCCGGCCATTCCACTTAAAAGGAGAACGGTTACAATGAATTTTTTCATGAGTATCTTGTTATTGGATTATAACCTTAAGACCTCAGACAGTCCGATTGGTTTAATACCGGAAGTTTGTTTGGCGATATTTTAACATGATCCATAACGATAGTGTGACCTGAAAAAGAAAGGGCCCGGATATTTCCGGGCCCTTTCATATATGTGTATGTGATTCTTAGTATTTCAATGGCTCTTCCGCAATTAATTCTTCTGCCGGAAGTTCCTCGTTGTCCTGATCATTTAAACCAATCATTTCGGTAGCATGGGTAGGTTGATCCAGCGTCTCCATAGTATAGTAGGTAAAGGAAGCTGCCAGAAAACAACCAAAGTACAGTAAGCTTTTCATTTTGTAGGTCATGATGTGGGGTTTTTAATTCTTTAACTAATTTACGTAAACATTAAATGTAAGACCAATCTATGTTGTCAAAGCCGAATTAATGTTGGTGAAAACCCTCCTAAATGTTGTGAAGGAAAATAACCTTCTGAAAGGCGCTTTAATATCTCCGATGAACGGCAAACAGGGCGTTCTCCATGGCCGGCATTTACCGATTAACTACAATTTCAGGCTTTAAAATTGTTTATAGGCCTGCCGGACGTCCTCTGTATGGGCAATCGCAAGCTTCTGGATTGTTAATCTATGTTAAACCGTCCCGGAAGCTGTAACATTTTAATCCGTCGATGGTCTATTAAGAAAGAGATAAAATATCAACCTTCCTTCGGGAATGGGATAATCAATCATCAATCAATCAAAAAATGAACAAAATAGTCCTCTTGTGTGGTCTGGGAGTGATAAGTACTTTCGCCACCTCTCAAAATTCGATTTCCTCCACTACAGAAAATCATTACGCACTTAACGAGCATATTCCTATGGAAGCGTGCGCATCTATAACGGCTTCATCGCCCTGGTCATCACTTCCTGCAATATCAGGACAGCCCGGGGAGGATCTGGCAGCCACCCTCGTTTTGGAATCAATCCTTTTTATTGAGAACGATGAGGAAGCAACGGTGGAACTGGGATTTGACACGGCTCCCTACCTTCCTGTGAACTTTGATCCCTACGGGGCGTTCCATGAGGTTGTAGACGTGGCTTATCTGGAAGAAGAACTTCCTGTGGAAATCGGATTCGAAACTACTGAATACCTTCCAGCCAATTTCAACCCTTACTCAGTCCCTCAGGACTTTATGGACGTGTCTTATATTGAGGCGGAGGAAGATATGAACCTTGGGTTCGATCCCACGTCCTACCTGCCTGCCGGATTCAACCCTTACGAGACCTATTTCGACCTGGATGCGGTGGTTTATATTGAAGAAGAGGAAGAAGTCATATTAGACTTTAACCCGAAAGATTATTTGCCGGTGGGGTTTAACCCCTATAGCCGGTAAGTTGATGGATAGAATTTCTCATTTTCTATCAGTATTTGATTAGTTAGCTGTAAAGCCCTGATCCAAACGGATGAGGGCTTTATTATTTAATATTGCTAACACCCCGTCCGGAACATTCCTATTCATCGTCTGATGCATGCATCCACTTCATTTTCAATTCCTTCTGTCTTAGTTTGACGGAGATGGACCACCATGATCAATTTTGTGGGAATTTACTTTCATCAGTCCAGGACAATAATATTGAAAAACCACAGTTTTATGATTGCTTTAAACTTAACCAGAATTAGTATGCAAAGGAACTATTTTACCATGTCACTCGTGTTCGTCGCACTATCTCTAAACGCCTTCGCCAATGTGAAGGACAACGGAATTGACGACCTCGACCTAAAGAGTATCGTATATATTGAAGAAGAAGCTGAGGTCGATCTCGGATTTAACACCGCAGATTACCTGCCTGAGAACTTTGATCCGTACCGCTTTTATATTGATCTGGGTTCTTTGCCTTTTATTGAAGAGGAAGCATCCCTGGATGAAGCTGTAAGTCGTCATCTGCCCAGGAATTTCAACCCTTATAGCCATCCTTCCGATTTCAGGGCGGTAAGCTATATTGACCCTGCCGACATGGAGCAACTCGATTTTGATTCAAGAAAACATCTGCCGGAAGGCTTTCAACCGTATATCAAGAAGTAACACAAGGGAAGATAATCAGCCCCCTAATTTCTTTCTTACGATAAAACCCCGGCAGTAAGGCCGGGGTTTTCTCATTTTAGAATACCAACGGGAGAATAAACTGAAAGAGTAAAATAAGCATGACAACAGAGATCAGATTCAGAATGATTCCGACACGTGCCATCTGATACACCTTGATATATCCGCTGGCGAATACAATGGCATTGGGCGGGGTGGCCATAGGCAGCATGAATGCGCAACTGCTGGCAATGGTGACAGGGATCAGCAGGTAGACGATGGGTATTTCAAGACCAATGGCAATCCCGGCGACCACTGGGGCCATTACCGCCATAAGTGCTACATTGCTCATCAGTTCCGTCATAAACAGCATTAGCGTGATCAGCAGGATTGCAGTAAAAAAGATGCTGATTTCATTACTGGCTATCGCGTTTGAAACCATATCTACCAGGCCACTCACGGACATTCCGTTTGCCAGTGCCAATCCACCCCCGAAAAGAATGAGAATTCCCCATGCGAGTCGTTTCGTGTCATCCCAATCAATGATGAAATCTCCGGATCTGAATTTATAGGGGATTGAAAATAATGAGATCGCTGCGCACATGCTGATAATGGTATCAGACAGTTCCAGCCATGGGAACAAACTGTTAATGAGGGTTCTAAAGATCCAGAGAAAAACGGTGATAACGAATATGGTCAGCACCCTTTTTTCCTTGCCCGACATGGGTCCGAGTTTTTTTAATTCCGTCTCAATTACCCCTCTGGAGGCTGAAAACCTGAGCTGTTTGCTTGGAAACATCCATTTGACCAGGACCAGATAACACATGAGCAACAGGATGGCAGAAAAAGGTACGCCTACGGTCATCCATTTCAGAAACGAGATCTCAATATTGTATTCATTCTCCAATAAACCAATCATGACAGAATTGGGCGGAGTTCCGATCACAGTAGCAATACCACCGGCATTGGCTGCAAATGCAATTCCCAGCATGACGCTGAGGGCAAAATTCTGATCGTTCTTTGTAAATCCGTCCGCATCATGGATCAGGAGACCGATCACGGACAATGCTATGGGAAGCATGAGAACAGTAGTGGCGGTATTGCTGATCCACATACTCAGAGCTGCCGTAGCGACCATAAATCCCAATACCACCTTATCAGGAGTGGTTCCTGTGATTCTGATGATGTTCAGAGCGATACGTTTGTGCAGATTCACTTTTTCAAGGGCCAGGGCGATGACAAATCCCCCGAAAAACAAAAAGATGATCGGACTGCCATAATTGGCACCGACATCCCCGATAGTCATGACGTTGAGTATGGGAAAAAGGATCAGAGGCAGCAGTGCCGTGACGGAGATCGAAACGGCTTCAGATATCCACCATAAGATCATCCATAGGGCCACCGCAATGACCGCATTGGCACTTTCTTTCCCCGGAATAAGTTCCGGAAGGCAAATCACAAGGAAAAAAAGCAGGGGTCCGAAAATCAGACCCAGTTTCCTGCCCAAAGCCATAGGGGTTGATTAAGGCTTCTAAACTAGGTTATTTCTCTTACTTCTGAAAATAAAAAGGGAAGGGCCTTCCCTCAATAAAAAGTCTGTTGGGTCGGCGCTTCCACGAGTCTTCAAAAATCTGATTAAAGTTGTTATTGATTCAGGTCGATAAGCTTGAGGTCTTTGTCACAGGCCGCGTAGAATAATCTAATTTCGCCTTCCTCCGAATCCTGACCGGCCGCCATAAGCAACGTATTATTTATTTCAAGAATTTCCGGAAGGTAATTACCATTGTATTTTAACTCCTTGAGCAGGCTGCCGGAGGCATCATATTTTCGCAGGTAGCCCTCACTGGAGATGATAAAAGCGTCTCCCAAAGAGATAAGTGCCTGGTTGTACTTTGTATCTGAAAAGTAGGAGGAGGCCAAAACGTTTCCGACCGGGTCAGTCACAATAAGCTCTCCCTGTCCGTACATCGCAAGGTTTCCATTACTCATTTGGGCTAAATGGAATGATCCATTCAGATCATTGCAGGAGGTGATTTTGGACGTAAGTTCAGTATCATCCAGGATCACATTGGAAGTTACAATGAGGTTGTTATCCAGAAACAAGAGCACCGGTCTGTAATTGCTGACTTGCGGGACAGTTAAATTTTTAGTAAAAACCCCTCCATAGGCGATGTATCCGCTGCTGGTCTTGAGCATGTCCCCGATAAAAGAAGCAGGTTCTCCCAGATCATTCAGGTACACCTGAAATGCATCACCAGAGGCATTTCTTCGTTCAATGGCTGTCTTGAAGACGCCGCCTTCATCCTGAGTTCCGAAATAAAGGAACTCTGACCCCTCCTTCAGGAAGCCGTAGCTGTGCTTTACCGCAGAACTCAATCCATTGACAAAGCCCCAGCCACTGTTGAATGTGACTTCCTGGGTGCCATATAGTCCGGCCAGCGTCCGGGAAAAGACAATATTAATATTTCCTCCGGCGAGAAAGTTCACAAAAGCGCTCCCAGAATTATAAGGCTTGTCTGCCAGATAGGTGGAGGTCACTGAATACGAAGCATCCACCGAATTGTAATAGTATTTGGAACCGCCTGACCCTACATTGTCTGTTAAAAGGGAGATGAGATACACGGAACCATCGGAAGTCCGGATCCCGGACTCCATAGGGTAGCCTGAGTAACCCGCAGGGATATCAGGGTAGATGTATTTTGATTCTGCAGAAGTGACAAATACCTTTTTTGAGAAAGTTTTGGTATCCATTTCTTCATTGGTGACCGTTAGCGAGATGTTATATTCTCCTCCATCCTGGTATATGATGGCAGGATTTTTCGAAGCACTATCCTCACCGTTGCCGAAATCATAGGCATAGGTAGTTTCACCCTTCGAACAACTGCTGAGTTGTAAAGCCTCTCCAACCCCCAGGGTATCCTTGCTCACTTCAAAACAAGCTTCGAGCGTGGCTTCGGGATCAGGATCAGGAGTGGTACCGGCACTTTCCTTTGAACAGGACGCACAGAAAATCAGGGAAAGCAGGGAAATGTAACAGTATTTCATAGGTATAGATTTGGGAAATCATACCTATAAAACGTTTTTATTGCCTATTTATTTCAGGGCTTTTTGAAAATACCAGGAAGGTAGGTAATTGAAATTCAATACATTATTGAATCGGATGGCACGACAGGAAGTTCGAAGTCACCAAATTGAAGATATCCGTGTTCAGAGGCAATGCCTTCAGGGATATCCCGTTCCGTCAGTCCTGTATTATAGAGATAGACGGCCTGCAAGGTCTTAAAAGTATACAAGTCCTTCAGGTACCTACTTTTCAGGGGTGTATCGGTTAAATTAAGTACCCGGAGATTGCTCAAAGTAGCTAACTTTATTAATCCATCCCCTGTAACCGAGGTACGATCGAGCTTTAAAGTTGTCAGATTGGGAAATAAAGCCAGTTGTCCTAAAATACTATCAGTGACTTGAGTGCCACCCAGATCCAGGATCGCGATCTGTTGCGCAATCGGTCGGATCGCTGCAATGTTCTTATTCCCGAATTCGGGATAGTTCAGACAAGAAACGCTGAGATAATTTGTGGCCGCGCTGATACGTTGCACATGAATACCTTGGGTCTTCAGGTCAGAAATTGTTTCCAATGATGCGGCAGCAACAACGGAATCAGGATAGATCCGCCCAGCCGTTTTTGGAAAGTAGGAAGCAAACAAACTTTTGTCGAGTCCCAACTCGCCAATCGATTTATCGAACGAACTTCCGTTAATAATCCATTCCCGAATAAGCCCGATCTCATCCTTTCCCGGTTGTATTTTACCTTTGGGTGGCATGTGATCATCATGATCCTCAGGCAATATGAGCCTTTTATATAATGGGCTTTTTTCTGGATTATCAGGTGTGATGATCTCCCCGTTTTCACCACCTTCCAGGATTTTTTCAGGGCTGCTCAGATTCAATCCTCCCTTGAACTTTTTCGAATTATGACAGGAAACACAATTGTTATTCAGGATAGGTTTAATGACAGCGGTGTACATTGGCGCTTCCTGCCATTCCGCCTCACTCAGTTCAATGAGCTGTGGTTCATATACATCCATCCCCAGTTTCTTTTTGAAGGCGTCAGGCAGGGGCTCTAATAAATAATCCTGGCCATGAGTAATGGTGCCACCCTGATGTCCGGTAAGGAAAACCGCTACCAACAACCCCATTGAAATAAAGGCTGTTTTCAGCTTTTTGTGTCGTACTGCCTTGGGTGGCAGCTTTAACCTGAGATACAACGCAAAGGTAATGAGGGTAGTAAGAAGACCCAGCCAGAGATGCCATTTCACTGTTTCAAAGGCATATCCTTCCCCCAGATACTGGAGATATCCGGTCACAGAAGCCGTCAGGGCTGTGATCCCCCCCCATAGAAATATAGTGGGAAGCACTGTCGGGTATCTTTGTGTATTCCGATCCGCCCATTGGAGCAGCAATCCAAGCAGGAGAAATCCAATGGGAAGGTGTACGATGAGCGGATGTAAACGACCCAGTAATTGTTTCAGAATCTCCATAGATAACAGAGCGAATTATGCGCTTCAGGTTTAGGGGGGTCAGGCCAGGATCTGATGGATTACTTCGCCCTCCACATCAGTAAGCCGAAAGGGTCTGCCCTGGAAATTAAAGGTAAATTTTTCATGGTCAAATCCCAGTAAATGCAACATGGTGGCATGTACATCATGAACAGAGACACTACCTTCTACGGCAGAAAATCCGATTTCATCGGTTTCTCCCCAGGTAGCCCCCCTTTTGATACCTCCCCCGGCCATCCACATGGTAAATGCATCTCCGTGGTGATCACGTCCTTTAAAGCCCATCTCCTTTCCTTCTCTGTTCTCCTGCATCGGGGTCCTGCCGAATTCCCCACCCCAAACCACCAGTGTTTCCTCCAGCAAACCACGTTGTTTAAGATCCAGCAGTAGGGCGGTCATTGGCCGGTCTATTTCACGGCATTTATTGCGGAGACCCAGATCCACGGCTGTGGAATGATCCGTCCCATGGCTATCCCAACCCCAGTCAAATAATTGCACAAACCGTACCCCTTCGGAAACAAGTTTCCTTGCCAGAAGGCAATTATTAGCGAAGGACTCTTTTCCAGGTACTACCCCGTACATTTCCCTTATATGTTCCGGCTCATTGTTGATATTCATTACTTCAGGCACCGCAATCTGCATTCTGAAGGCCATCTCGTACTGGTTGATCCTCGCCAGGATTTCAGGATCACCATAGCGTGCATATTCCTGCTTATTTATTCTGTTGATCGCTTCAATGGTCTCCTTTTTCAGGTTACGAGACATCCCGTTCGGATCTTCAAGGTATAATACAGGATCTCCTTCGGAACGGCACTGTACCCCCTGGTAGACTGAGGGCAGAAAACCGCTTCCCCATACACTTTTTCCTGCACTGGGGTCATTTCCGCCGGAAGTAAGTACCACGAATCCGGGAAGATTCTGATTTTGAGATCCCAGGCCGTAAGTTACCCACGAACCAATGCTGGGCCTTCCCAGCCTGGGGACCCCGGTATGCATGTACAATTGTGCCGGTCCATGATTGAACTGGTCGGTGTTTACCGCCTTGAGAAAGGCAACTTCATCCACTACTTTTTGAAAGTGAGGTAGGTAATCTGAAACCCAGTTTCCCGAATCCCCGTGCCGGCTGAACTTTGCCTGTGGACCTAAAAGCCTGGGAGTACCGCGGATAAAGGCAAATTTTTTCCCTTCCAGCAGCGATTCCGGACACGGTTGGTTGTTTAGTTTATGCAGGGTAGGTTTGTAATCAAACATTTCCAGTTGGGAGGGTGCGCCGGCCATATGAAGGAAAATAACCGATTTCACTCTGGGCATAGAAGGAGGCGGGAGCGTCGACAAAGGGTTTAAATCTCTTTCGGAAAGTGTGATGCCATCGTTCCCGGCCCGGGCTTGTTTTTCGCAGGAGAGAAAAAAGGAACCCAGGGCAAGGCCACCCATCCCCGCCATACATTCCTTTATGAAGTGCCTTCTCGTATGGCCAAGTAGTTCCCGCTCCAGTCTTTCTTTTAACAAACGGTTAAATGCATCCATAACTACGACTTTGTTAAAAATTCATCGAGATTCATAATGGCATTCGCTACCACAGTCAAGGCAGCCAGTTCCGGGGTGGATGCTACCTTATCCCTGCTGAAATTCCTTATTGCCTCCCCGTCCTTTTGATAGGTTGCAAGGGAGGTCTGGTATAATTGCTCCAGATCCTTAAGATTTTCCTCCGATATATTCCGGAAAGTGGCTTTTTTATAGCACGAACGGATCTGTTCTCTGGCGTCCATCTGATTTTTCTCGGAGGCAGCCAGGTGATACGCTGCCTCAAAATAAACGGGATCATTCAGGGTCACCAGCGCCTGCAAGGGGGTATTGGTTACAGTGCGTCTTACTGTACTGACCTCCCTGCTTCCCGCGTCAAAGGTGATGAAGGAGGGGTATGGTCCGGATCTTTTCAGGTAGGTATATATTCCCCGGCGGTATTTATCCTCCCCTTTACTTTCAATCCATTTCTCACTGTTGTAAACCGATTTCCAGATCCCTTCCGGTTGCGGGGGCATGACCCCCGGACCATACATCTTTTTACTCAGCAGGCCTGATACCGACAGGGCCTGGTCCCGGATTTGTTCTGCCGTCAGGCGCGTTCGCGGCCCGCGCGCGTAAAACATGTTTTCAGGATCCTTCTGATAAAGTTCCGGAGAAATTACTGATTCCTGGCGGTAAGTTCCGGAAAGGACGATTTCTTTTATGAGGGATTTTATTTTCCAATTGTGTTCCTGCATCAGTCGAAGCGACATCCAGTCCAGAAGGTCCGGATGGGAAGGAGGATCAGATTGCGTACCCAGGTCCTCCAGGGAGGGCACAATGCCACGACCGAAAAGCTGATGCCATACCCTGTTTACAAGGGTCCTGGCAGTCAGTGGATTCTCCTCGCTCACGATCCACTTCGAGAGGCCCAGCCTGTTCTGTGGCCATTCTTTTTCCCAGGTATTCAGAATGGATGGGGTTGCAGGCAGGACGGTATCCCCTTTCAACAACCAGTTTCCGCGTTCAAAAACCTGGGTGGTTCTCTTCATATAATCAGGATTTTCGGCCATTATAGGATGGGTGGATGCCTCGGTATTCAGAAGTTCCAGCAGGCGGTCATTCATAGCCTGATATTCTTTTTCGCCCTTTCCGGGAAGATCACGGATGAAGCCCATCCAGACAATGTAACTGGTTGTGGTCTGATCGGGAATATGGTCATTGTTTGCTTCAAAATACAGGGTGATGGTGTCATCCTTTTTCTTAAAGGGTATTCTCCGGGTGATCTTTCCCTTGGTCTTGTCTATCCGGAATTTTGATAGAATTTCGCCATTAGCGTCGTTGTTTTTTATGGTCACCTCCGTCCCATCCACCTCAGACCAATAGTTGAGGTAGATATAGCTGGCGCCCAGGGTTTTTATATCCTTCAGATAACAGGAGCCATTGTCCCATAAGGCCAGCCATTTGGTATCCGCGAGTTCCCCGTTGGTAAAATCCACGCAATCATGCGCCTGATACACAGGTTCATTGAAATTTATGAAATCAGCATATTCCCGGGCCAGCTCATCATCTCCGTAAGTTGCTACCCACTCCCGGAGCTGACGAAAGTGCTCCATTTCTTTTTCCGGATAGAATTTGAGTGCAGGCTCATCCCCGGGAGTATCTTCATCCAGGCTGTTGTTGAAAAAGGCCATCAGCCTATAGTATTCTTCGTGCCTGAAGGGATCATACGTATGACTATGGCATTGGACGCAGCCTATTGTGGTGCTTTGCCAGACCTCGAAAGTTGTATTGACACGGTCAATTACACCGGCCACCCGGAATTCTTCGTCTTCCGTGCCACCTTCATCATTGTTCATGGTATTTCTGTGAAAGGCGGTGGCGATCAGTTGATCAACAGATGGATCAGGAAGGAGGTCCCCGGCCAGTTGTTCTATGGTAAATTGATCGTATGGCATATCGCTGTTAAATGCTTTGATTACCCAGTCCCGGTAGCGCCAGATGCTCCTTCCCTGATCTTTTTCGTAGCCTTTGGTATCAGCATATCTGGCAAGATCGAGCCACCAGCTCGCCCATTTTTCGCCAAATGACGGCATTGACAGCAGGGAATCTACCATAGATTCGTAACTAAGCCTGCCTGCCATCCAGGCGCTAAGAAGTTCGTCCTGAGGAGGAAGACCTGTAATGTCAAGAGCCAGCCTGCGTGCCAGATTCGCCTTATCAGCCTGCCGGCTTGGAGTAAGGTTTTCCGCCTCTAATTTGGCGAGTATAAAATGATCTATGGGATTTACCAAAAATTCACTATTGGCAGATGAGGAAAATCCGGCTTGTTCAGGAATCGTTGGAACAGCTACTTTTTCCGGAAGGGTATAGGCCCAGTGTTTTCCCCATTCGGCACCCTGGTCGATCCAGTCTGAAAGCAATTGAATTTCACGGTCACTTAATGCACTTTTTTCATAAGGCATTCTGACCTCAGGATCTTTATCCCTGATACGCCGGATAAGTTCGCTGCCGTTGGCATCGCCAGGGATGATGGCGGGTTTTCCCGATTTTGTGACGCCAAGGGCGTCCTCCCTGAACAAAAATCCGAGATTGCCATTTTTCCTGACCCCTCCGTGACAGACGATGCAATGCTGGTTCAGGATCGGTTTTATATCCGAGCTGAAGTCTACGGTAGCTCCCTGATGCCCACTTGTACGGTAGAGCACATAAATCACAAGAAGTACCAAAGGCAACCCCAGAAATAGTATCCTTTTACTCATTTTTAATCCTGATTCTGGTATATGGGTAATCTAAGATAGGGATAAATTCCGGAGTCACGGAACTCAGGCTAATGAGTTCAGATCACCAAAAAAGGCTTTGATTTGTTGGGATTGTAATGCCGAGCATCCGCTGCGGGAAGCCGGGATAATGGTTTCAGCTTTTTATAATCACGGTCTTAACATCTCCTTCAACAACCACCTGGATAAGGCCATGTTTGGTCAGGGATTTCATTGAAATATCCCATTTCTTGCCACTCAGCCCGGCCTGGCTTTTAAGCGTTTCTAAGGGCAGGCTTCCGGTGTTTTTTAATATGCCGTTGATAAGTTTTTCCTCTTCCGTCAGATCCAGTGGTTTTTTCTCCGGGCGCATTTGCGGGAAAAACAGCACTTCCTGAATGGAGACGTTATTGGTCAGGAGCATCACTAAACGGTCAATGCCGATGCCGATGCCACTGGTCGGAGGCATGCCATATTCCAGAGCCCTAAGGAAGTCCTGATCTATAAACATGGCTTCATCATCTCCCTTTTCTGAAAGTTGAAGCTGGTCTTCAAAACGGGCGCGCTGCTCCAGTGGGTCATTCAACTCAGAATAGGCATTGGCAAGTTCCTTTCCGTTTACCAACAATTCAAATCGTTCGGTCAGGGTAGGATCATTCCGGTGTTCCTTGGTCAGGGGGCTCATGCTTTTCGGATAATCGGTTATAAAAGTGGGTTGCACATAGTGATGTTCGCATTTTTCTCCAAAAATCATATCGATGAGCTTACCAGCTCCCATGGTTGCGTCCGTTTCAAGGCCCAGCTTCTTTGCTGTAACGACCAGTGCCGCTTCATCCATCCCGGCGAGGTCATGCCCGGTGTGTTTCTTTATGGCCTCCAGGATCGGCACCCGTGGATAAGGCGATCTGAGTTCTATCTCATGCTTTCCAACCGGGATCAGGGTAGCACCGTGAACATCCAGAGCGACTTTTTCCAGCAAGGCTTCTGTGGTTTCCATCATCCAGTGGTAGTCTTTGTAGGCTACGTACAATTCCATCACCGTAAATTCCGGATTATGGGTACGATCCATGCCCTCATTGCGGAAATCCTTGGAGAATTCATAGACCCCGTCAAAACCCCCTACGATCAGGCGTTTCAGATATAATTCGTTGGCAATGCGCAGATATAGCGGGATGTTCAGCGAATTGTGGTGAGTTACAAAAGGTCGAGCGGCCGCTCCTCCGGGAATCGGTTGCAAAACAGGGGTCTCCACTTCCAAATAACCCATGTTGTTGTAGAACTCCCGGATGCTATTGGTAATTTTCGTCCTTTTAATAAACGTATCCCTGACCCTGGGGTTGACGGCCAGATCCACATAGCGTTGTCTGTATCGCTGTTCAGGGTCATTGAATTCATCATGGACGTTGCCTTCGGCATCTTTTTTAGGTAGGGGTAATGGTCGCAGGGCCTTGCTCAGGATAGAAAAGTTGTTTACCAGTACGGTCTTTTCGCCTACCTGGGTGGTAAAAAGTGTCCCTTCAATGCCTATGATATCTCCTATATCCAGCAATTTCTTATACACTTCATTATATAGATCCTTGTTATCACCTGGGCAGATTTCATCACGGTTAAAGTACACCTGAATACGGCCGGAGCTGTCCTGTAGCTCCGCAAATGAGGCCTTTCCCTGAATCCTGCGAGACATCAACCTTCCTGCCAGGATTACCTTTTTCCCTTCGCTGAAGTCGGATTTAATATCCTGAGAACTGGAATTAACCGGAAATAATGCGGCGGGATAGGGATTGATCCCAATCTCCCGTAATTTGGCCAGTTTTTCCCTTCGTACGATTTCCTGTTCAGAAAGCTGCATATAAATAGGATTAAGGCTGCAAATATAGCGACTAGGGAGCTATTTGCCAATGCCGGAAGCCGATTGGGAAAAATGATACTGTCTTTTGGAAGCAGCTTACCAAGGCCATGCCACAAGACAATAATTTCGGCCCTTAAAATGTAACGAAAAGCACGACCCGGCGTCAAACCAGTACATCAATCAATCCGCTCTAAAGCGACAAAATCAAAATCATGAGTATTCTGAGGGTTATACTTGCCATTATCTTCCCGCCTCTGGCTGTTTTAGGAAAGGGTTGCGGGTCTTTTCTGATCGTACTCCTGCTCACTTTTTGTGGCTGGGTACCGGGCGTTATTGCCGCGTTGGTCATCCTCAACAATCCCAACTGATAGCAGATTTAATAACTCTGAAGTGGATGACGATTTTCGTAAAGTAATGTAAAAGTTATTGCTTTACCAGTCGTAGGAAAGCTAATTTTCTCACCCTTTAGGGCAGGGGAAAGAAAATTGGCGGTTACAGGGTTAAGATCAACATCTGTTCATTAAATCCGATAAAACAATTCCCCGGCCCTGAAGGGTGCTGTTTTTTCTTCCTTTATCCTGCAAAGGTCAATTTTCCCAGCCTTTAGCGCTGGGGAAGGAAAATTGTTGCTGTTTTTCTACCTTTATATTGTATTTCAATTTTCCCTCCCTTTAGGGCCGGGGGAAGGAAAATTGGTGTCCCATTCCCTTTTGGGTTGGGGAAAGAACATCGGTAGTTATGGGATTATATGAGTATTCGGAGATAGCATCGAGAAACAAGACGGTCAAAGTAAAAGATTTAGGTCTCAAGGATTACAAAGAAGCCTGGGAGTTCCAGGAATCCCTGTTTCAATCGATTCTGGAGATCAAGATCCGCAACAGGAGGGATGGATTACACCATCCTACCCCCAATTATTTTTTATTTGTTGAACACCCGCATGTCTACACCCTCGGGAAAAGCGGGAACCCGGAAAATCTCCTGATTGACCAGTCAAAGCTGCAGGCTGTGGGAGCACAATTCTACCATATCAACCGCGGAGGCGATATTACCTATCACGGACCGGGCCAGTTGGTGGGTTATCCCATCCTGGACCTTGAGAATTTCTTTACTGACATTCATAAGTATTTACGTT
>JBGTMS010000210.1:0-14009 GCA_041743425.1 Zeaxanthinibacter sp.
ATTTTTCGTAATGAAAAGGAAGGTATCGAGCATAAAACGACCGTTGAGACCGATAAATTAAAGAACAAAGAGGCGCTTGATGCCTTTTTGAGCAAAAAATCAGGGGACACAGTCACCTTAAATACCAGGGAGCTTTTCACGGAAGAATACCTGCTTTCAAGTGCGTTGGGGATCACCAGAGAGAAGGCGACCGGTCTCGATACGCAAGTCGACTTCATTATTGAGGAGATCAATCAACGGGAACCGGCAACCCTGGACCAGGAATTATTCGACAAGTTGTTCGGGAAAGATCAGGTTCATTCTGAAGAAGAGCTTAAGGAGCGGATGAAGTCCGATTCGGAGCGTCAATTTGAGCAACAGGCAGATCAGCAGCTACTTAATGATGTCACTGAAAGCCTTATAGAAAGTGTTAAATTCGACCTTCCCGCAGCATTTCTCAAAAAATGGATACAGATGACGGGAGAGAATCCACTGACATTCGAAGAAGCCAATGATGAATATGAAAAGTCTGAAAAAGGCCTACGTTACCAGTTGATTGAAGGCAAAATCATGAAAGACAATCAACTCGAAATCCAGTTTGATGAATTGAAGGATTTCACAAAGAATTTTATCAGATCGCAGATGGCCCAGTACGGACAGCTGAATCCGGCTGAAGAGGACCTGGACGCCATCGCCACCCGGGTAATGAGCAACAAAGATGAAGTTAAAAGATTGTCAGAACAACTGATGAGTCAGAAGTTGATCAGTCTTTATAAGGAAAAGGCAAACTTACAGACAAAAGAGGTCACCTACGAAAACTTCGTGAAAGAGGCATACGGATAATTTTCACAAATAAAATAAGTATCTTTACCGTGCCGAAAGCGTCATTTTCGGCACGTTTTTTTTGACTAAAATACAGGACACAGGCCTATGGATTACGGAAAAGAGTTCAAAGATTTTGCGATTAAGGATCAGGGTGTCAGCAGCATGTATTATGACCAGATCATAAGCAGTATGTATCCCGTTGGAATGACTCCAAACATTATTGAGGAGAGGCAGCTGAATGCCATTGCAATGGATGTCTTCTCCCGTTTAATGATGGACAGAATTATTTTTTTAGGTACGGGAATCAGTGATCAGGTGGCAAATATTGTGCAGGCACAGCTGCTTTTCCTTGCCAGTGCCGATTCTGCGAAGGATATACAGATATACATCAATTCCCCCGGTGGCAGCGTGTACGCCGGTCTGGGTATTTATGACACCATGCAGTTCATAAAGCCGGATGTGGCAACCATCTGTACCGGGATGGCGGCTTCTATGGCCGCGGTGCTGCTTTGTGCCGGCGAGAAAGGCAAACGAAGTGGTCTTACCCACTGCCGTGTAATGATCCATCAACCGATGTCCGGCGCCCAGGGTCAGGCCAGTGATATTGAGATCGCAGCTCGGGAGATTCTCAAAATAAAAGATGAGTTGTATCATATTATTGCGAAACATTCCGGCAGGAAATTTGATCAGGTATATGATAACAGTGACCGGGATTACTGGATGAAGGCAAAAGAAGCCAAGGAATATGGTATGATTGATGAGATCCTGGAAAGGGACAAGGATTAATTGTGCGTAGGAAATTACCGCAGCTATTATGCGGAAAATAAACCAAAAAGCGAATTGTTTCGTTATAGAATGATAGGTATTGCTGGTTATGGCTAAGGAAAATTTGGAATGTTCATTTTGTGGAAGGAAGAAGCCCGAAACCAATCTTTTGATCGCCGGGCTTGATGCCCATATATGCGACAGATGCATTGAACAGGCGCATGGTATTGTTGCTGAGGAATCGCGGCAATCCAAAAATGACGACCTGTCTTCAGAACTAATCCTTAAGAAACCTCTGGAAATCAAAGGCTTTCTTGACACCTATGTCATTGGGCAGGAACGAACCAAAAAAGTATTATCCGTAGCAGTTTATAATCATTATAAGCGCTTGTTACAGCCCAGTTCCAAAGAGGATGATGTTGAAATCCAAAAGAGCAATATCGTGATGGTCGGACAGACAGGTACTGGAAAGACCCTGATGGCCAAGACGATCTCAAGGATGCTCAATGTACCTCTTGCAATAGTGGATGCAACCGTACTGACGGAAGCCGGTTATGTGGGTGAGGATGTTGAAAGTATTCTTACACGATTGCTGCAAGCTGCTGATTATAATCTAGAAAAGGCGGAGATGGGCATCGTTTTTATAGATGAGATTGACAAGATTGCCCGAAAGAGCGATAACCCTTCCATAACGCGGGATGTATCCGGCGAGGGAGTTCAGCAGGGGTTGTTAAAACTGCTTGAGGGTACTATGGTGAATGTGCCGCCAAAAGGCGGCAGGAAACACCCCGATCAAAAATTTATTGAAGTAAATACGGAGAATATACTCTTTATTGCCGGAGGGGCTTTTGATGGGATTGAACGAATCATTACCAGGCGTCTGAACATGCAGGCCATCGGATATTCTGCCTCGAAAATTGAAGATTCTCTCGACAATACCAACGTATTACAGTATATCATTCCGAAGGACCTCAAGGAGTTCGGCCTGATCCCTGAGATCATCGGCAGGCTTCCGGTGCTTACCCATATGAATCCTCTCGATAAGAAAACCCTTAGGGCGATCCTTACGGAACCTAAGAATGCCATTATCAAGCAATATGAAAAATTGTTCGCTATGGATGGCATCACCTTTACTATTACAGAACAGGCCTTAGATCACCTCGTTGACAGGGCCATCGAATATAAATTGGGCGCCAGGGGTCTCCGTTCGCTGTGCGAAGCCGTTTTTACAGATGCCATGTTCGAGTTGCCCAGCACCGGGGAGAAAGAATTCAAGGTGACAAAGCCGTATGCTGAAGGTAAGCTGGCTTATGAGACTGTTAAAAAACTAAAGGCTGTTTCCTGATTTAATACTGGAATTGCTTTTTGAGCAAGGTCTCCAATAATTCCATACATATTTTCTTGATGATTTTCTCATCGGTATAGAGTCCATGTCCGAAATTCGGCACAATTTCCATTGGCACATCAAGATATACAGACCAGTCTTTGCTTGGTTTGTTCTGATCGTTTTCGCCATATAATAAACTTATTGGGAGCTCAGGCTTGGTTTTCTCCAGATGCAATTGAAGGGATGACACGGCATACAAGGATTTCACCGGCAAACCCTTAAGAGCGGCATTCCACGCAATAGTGCCTCCCGCGCCAAAAGTGAGATAATGACTGGGGTTAGTCTCTTTTTTGAGGATGTGGGCTACGGCTGTATCAAGACCACCATCGGCAAAGGCATTTTTAAGGTTCTCCGCGGTATGCACAATCACATCGATACCCGCCAATTGCTGGCAGTCATAGTAAACGATGTCATAATACTGTTGTAAATAACCCAGGTAAGAAGTGATCCAAAGTCCTTTTTTTGAACCCCACAAATCCGATAATACGACCAATCGTTCTGCCATAAAGAAGGTATTTTAAATGAAGATGGTTAAGTTATGGCTGGCAAGTTGAGGATTAAACGTTCAATTCCACTATTTATTTGTTCATAGGGGATAATTCTCCGATGTATTTCGGAAATCGGCTGGAAGTCAGGGTGGCAGATGGTAAAAATTATAAGAGTTTACTGATGGGAACCCGTAATTTGGCGACCTCCATAGGTCATTGTGAGGAATTTGTTGAAAATGGCCTAACTTGAAGCTGCTATTTATTCATTTGCAAAAGTTCGTCAAGGTATTCCCTTTCATTGGACAGGCGTGGTATTTTATGTTGTCCACCCAATTTATCCTTTGACTTCAGCCAGTCATAGAAAAGATTTTCTCTGGCGATATGTATTTTGGGCATACGCAGGGTCATGTCCTTATAGCGCTTCGCCTCGTAGTCAGAATTGAGCGACTTCAGGGTCTCGTCCAGGGCTTTGGTGAAGGAATCAATGGTTTCCGGGGCTTTCCTGAATTCTATAATCCACTCATGAGCTCCTTTTTCCTTGCCTCGCATAAATACAGGGGCCACTGTATATTCCTTAATTTCAACACCGGTCTGGAGTGAAATGTTTTTCAAGGCGTCTTCTGTATTTTCAATAATGAGTTCTTCCCCGAATACATTAATAAAATGCTTTGTCCTTCCCGTGATCTTGATCCTGTAGGGATCAGTTGAAGTAAAGCGTACGGTATCGCCTATCTTATACCGCCACAACCCCGCATTCGTTGTGATCACAATGGCGTAGTTCTTACCGCTTTGAACCTCCCAAAGAGGCAGTATGGTCTGCTCCGGGGTACCATAATTATCCATCGGGATAAACTCATAGAAAATGCCATAATCCAGCATCAGAAGTAAATCTTCGGCATTGTTCCTGTCCTGAATGGCGAAAAAACCCTCTGAGGCATTGTAGATCTCGTAATATTTAAAGCTTTTACGGGGGAGTAGTTTAAAAAATTGTTCGCGGTAAGGATTAAAACTTACCCCGCCATGAAAATATACTTCCAGGTTCTCCCATATCTGGAAAAGGTTTTTGTGTCCTGTTTCCTCCAGAACATTATTTAACAGAACCAACATCCAGGAAGGTACCCCTGCAAGGCTGGTCACATTCTCCTGAATACTTTCCTTAATAATGGCTCCCATTTTTGTTTCCCACTGACTCATCAGCGACACCTTATTACTTGGTGTACTGCTTAGTTCTGCCCAAAAAGGCATGTTATCTATCAGGATGGCGGAAAGGTCTCCGAAAAAACTCCCATTGTCTTCATAGAGTTCCTTACTTCCCCCAAGCCTTAGGCTTTTTCCGGTGAACAACTGGGAATTCTCATTATTGTTTAGATACAGGCATAAAAGGTCCTTCCCTGATTTATAATGGCAATCTTCCAGGGCCTCTGCGCTAACCGGGATAAACTTGCTTTTTGCATTTGTAGTACCACTGCTTTTTGCAAACCACTTGATCGCCGTTGGCCAGAAAACATTTTGTTCCCCACGCCGGGTCCTCTCTATCATGGGTTCGGTTTCTTCGTAGGAAAGGACCGGCAGACGTTCCTTAAAAGTCTGGTATGAATTTATGCTGTCAAAATCATAGGTTCGTCCAACTTCGGTATCTTCGGCTATATGAAGCAATTGTCGCATGACTTCCTGCTGCACTTCATCAGGATACTTGATAAAAAGCTCTATCTGGTGATAACGTTTCTTCAGCAACCATGAAGCGATCGAATTGAATAACGGAATCGGCATTTTAAATATCTTTACAGCTCTAAATGTAGCTTTTAAAGTTAGCATATTCAAGCACAATTCTGACTAATTAGACCAGATGCACTACGAAGGCGTATTACAAAAAATGCGGACTGAAATTGGATATCCCATTCAGTATTACCTGGTATTCGAGGGGGATTTTTTAAATGTGAACCAGGTACTGGATCAGCAATTGGAAATCACTTTCATTAAGTTCCAGTGTCTGAATTGTTCTCAGAACAGGACGATCTACCGACAGGGTTTCTGCAGAACCTGTTTTTTCGAAATTCCGGAGGCAGGAGATTGGATCTTGCGGCCAGAATTGAGCACTGCCCATCTGGATCAGGAGTTCAGGGATCTCAATTATGAGAAAAGAGTGCAGTTGCAGCCGCATATTGTTTATCTGGCGAATTCCAGCAACATAAAAGTCGGGGTTACACGAAAAACCCAACTGGCTACCCGGTGGATCGATCAGGGAGCCCATGAAGCCATTTCCGTTATCGAGGTTCCGAACCGTTATCTGGCGGGAATAACTGAAATTGCCTTAAAAGTCAGAGTCAGTGATAAGACCAATTGGCGGAGGATGCTTACAAATACCATAACCGATGAGGATCTCGTCGTCTGGCGCAGCACACTTAGCGCGTTGATACCGGAGGAGGCTTCCTCTTATTATCGGGATACGGCAGAGGAAGTACAGTTACAATTCCCTGTATTGAGTTACCCCGACAAAGTGAAAAGCCTGAGCCTTGATAAAGCACCCCGTTATAGCGGAAAGCTTAAAGGTATAAAGGGCCAGTACCTCATATTTGAAGATGGAACTGTCTTTAATATCCGGGGGAGCGAAGGGTATTACGTATCTCTCCGGGTTCTTTAATTTATGGAATCCTTTTTAGCTTTAACCGTATCCTGTTTCTTCTTCCCAAGCAGACCTCCCAGAATGGATTTGGCTTTTTCCTTCGCCTGTTCCTCTTTAACCTCTTTTGGAACAGGTTTCGTTGCCACGGTATCCTTCTTACCGGTACCGGATCCCAGCACGCCTCCAAGCACATCCTTCACCCCCATTTTTTCTGAATCCTTCTGACCTGTGGAATCTGCCGTCTTGCCTGAACCCGATAGTAGTCCGCCTATTAAATCTCTGGCCTTGTCCTTGCCCTTGTCAATCAGTTTCTGCTTTTCAAGTTCTATAAGTTGGGCTGTAAGATCCTTTACCCCGGCGGTCAGGTTGGTGCTTATGACGGGAGCGGTATAATTCCCGCCAATTTGAGCGGTCACCGGGATGGTCAGGGCATTAAGTTCATTCTCATTAAGCCTTGCCAGCAAGCTGGTCACTTGCGTGCCAAGGTATTTGGCAGGTACCTGGATGGTGGCGTTATAATCCAATTTCTTATCAAAAGTATGTTGCCCGGCCACATCAATTGCGATATCCTGATATCGCAGGGTGAAGGGTTTTACTTTTACGATGCCATCTTCAAAGGACAACGCTGTTTTCAATCCTTTAAGGTCCAGATTATCAAGGTTGATGAACTGGAGTTTGTCACTCAGTTGCGAAAGTATTTTTGAATTTTCAGGATTGATATTCGGTGACAGAATCTCTGCCAGCAGATTACCGGAAAGGCTCTGAAGCATTGGGGTAAAATCTTCCTTTAAATTCCCTTTGAGACTAATCGTAGAGTTTAACTTTCCTTCGATGATCTTGGCAATAGGTGCAATGGCGTCAAAGAGTTCGATGGCTTTAAAGGTTTCTGCGATCTTGAAATTGTCCATCCCCAGGTTCATGGCAAATACCGGAGTGGTTTCTTTTGTAGAAACTTCTCCGTTAAAAGCCAATCGCCCACCAAAAATAGAGGAAGTCATATCAGAAAGGGTGGCTTTCTGATCCCGGATCTGAAGCGTTCCTGACACATTGGTCAGCACCAGATTATCATACAATACTTCCTTCGCGGAGGCACGGATGGTGCAGTCAAGAAATGCGGGTATTTTCAGCTGTTCCTCTGCCACTGCCGGCGCTTTAGCTTCTGTTTCACGCCCTCCCTTTTCCTTTTCGTTTTCCTCCGCAATTTCGGCTACCATGAAATCGTTCAGAGAAAAGGTGTTTGAGGCCAGCTCAAAATTGCCTTTGACATCTTCATCATTGAACATAAATCCAAGTAGGTTGGTAAGCGTTCCGGTGGCGCTGAAATCAGTTTTCCCTGTCTTTCCCTGTAGCTCCCTGATTGTTACGGTTTGTGGATTAAAGCTCACAGAGAGCGCGTTGAGGTTAACGGGCTGAGCCATTTCAGTGGAATTATATTGAAAATTGCGCACCTCGAGTTGACCGGATGTTTTGGTCTTTTCGTATTGTTTGCTTTCTACGGAAGCCATGTCAAATTCAGTGGAAACGTCCGCATTGAGGATGCCCTTCAGATTCATATCCTGCTCCATGGGATAGGCCTGTGAAAGATTGGCAAGGTTGATCCGTCCCACGAGCTGGGCACTTACACGGGTATTTCCGGTGAGTTCTGTAATTTTTGATACCAGGGAGAATCGATCTTCATCTATCATGAATGAAGCTTTTCTCACATCGACATAAGTATCTTCTGTGATCCCGGTGGTATTGACTATATCCGCATCTATATCAATATGGGTTACGGACTTCGGAAGGTCAGGATACTTGAATGAGGCGTCTTCGGAATGCAGGGCTATCTTAAATGTGGGAATATGCGTTTCATCCACTACCCCCTTAAGTACCCCCTGTAAAGAAAAATCCCCTGTAGTTGTGACGTTTTCGATATTCTTTGAATATTCTGCCGGGATGACGGCCAGGAAGTTCTTAAAATCTGACGAAGGCGTCTTAAATGTGAGATCCACCTCCTGACTGTCCTCATTCACTTTTACAAACCCCTCGAAAATGAGCGGTAATTGGTTGATGTATGCCTCGTTCTTGAGAAAAGAGTATTTGTTCTCTTTCAGATCCACCCCGATGAGGGCATCCAGTTTCACCGGATTTTTGCTGAGGTAGTCTGTGCTGTCCATACGGAAGGATACAAGCGCGTTTGTCTCAGTGTCCAGTTCAGAAGTCTCAGCAGACAGATCCCCTTTTCCCTGGTGCTGTATTTCTGAAACCTCAAGGTTCATCCCTGCGGCCAGATCGTTATACGAAATTTTGGAATCCCTGATTTCATACGACTCCAGGGCAAACCTGAACCCTTCGCCATCATCTCCGGCAACTTCTTCCGTGCTGGCCGTCGTTTCTTTAGCGATGTCATAATTGGCATTTTCATCTTTATCAATCAGGATATTGATATGAGCACCATCCACAAACAGGCTTTTTACACTGATCGCTTCGTCTCCTCCTTTGAACAATTCAGAAATTCGCATGGTCAGGCTGACTTCCTTCCCGCTAAAGAGGGTGTCCCCTTCAAAAGGTGCAGAATTCACCAGGATGATATCCCGTAATCGTACCTCAGCATTCGGAAAACTTTTGATCAGGCTGAGATCTGCATCAGCAAAATCAAATGTTCCCTCTATATTATTATTGACATTGCTGCGGATGATATCGCCTA
Organism: Zeaxanthinibacter sp.; assembly: GCA_041743425.1. Classification (GTDB taxonomy): domain Bacteria; phylum Bacteroidota; class Bacteroidia; order Flavobacteriales; family Flavobacteriaceae; genus JTS-RE37. Next base: position 8,754 of record JBGTMS010000210.1, read on the forward strand.
TTTTCGCCTCCAGGAAAAAAGGCAGGGCGATTAGTAGTGCAATAATGACCAAAACAACGATACCAACGATCTTTGCTATTTTCTTAAACATACGGAAATTTTAGTGCTTCTTTAAAACTTAAAAAAGGCTGTTTTATTTTATGTTTCCAATACTATTTCCTGCCCAATGGACAGTTGAAAACGTTTTCTGAAGATATATACGAATAAATAGAGCAAGGGAGTGTCAAGAAGTGCCATAATAATCTTAAAAATAAAACCACTGATAACAAGGCCGTAGAACATCTCCCACGGAAGGACTTTAAAGAGGCAGAGCAGGCTCACAACCGTAAGGGTATCTATCAATTGTGAGGTAAAAGTCGAAAAGTTATTGCGAATCCAAAGATGCCTTCCTCCGGTATATCTTTTCCAGAAGTGGTATAGGGCCACATCTACGTATTGCGCGCAAAGATAGGCCATCATTGAAGCAAGGACCGCAATGGGTGACAGGGCAAATACGCTGCTGAAAACGGCATCTTCTATCGGCGAACCCTCAATAGCGGGTACGCTATTGGCCAAAAGGATGATCCCCATTGAAAAGAAGGACGCAAAAATTCCCGCGGTTACAATGCGGTTGGCCATTTTCTTTCCGTATATCTCTGAAATGAGGTCGGTGATCAGAAATGTGACGGGATAAGGAAGTATCCCCACTGATAATTCAAACAATGGCGCTCCAAAAAGGTGAACGTCGCCAAAGGGCTTCCAATAAAAGAACTTTTGAAAAATCAGATTGGATACCACCAGAGAGGTTATAAAAAGGGCCCCCAGATATAAATAGATGGTGTAGGCACTTTTCTTGTCCTCAGGGCGCATCTCCTTATTTGATCGTTAGGGTAAAAGGCATCCTGGCCTGAATCCCTTTTTGTTCTATGGCCGACTTTATCTGCATGAGAAGTTGGAAGGCATCCTCACCTATTTCCGAAGCAATAATTGTATTTTTCTGTTCCGCAGCGGCACCACCGAAATTTTCCATAAATCGTTCGAGACCAGATCTGTATTTCGGGAATTTTTTGATACTGTAGGCAGAGATTCCGGCCATTTCGGCCGCAGCATCAATGGCATCCTGCAGGCCCCCAAGCTCATCCACCAGGCCAAGCCTTTTTGCATCCGATCCGCTCCAGACCCTCCCTTGTGCAAGGCTGTCCGCCTCTGCAATGCTTATATTACGTCCGGCTGCCACCCGTTCCAGGAAGGTCTCATATGTATGTTCGATACCCTCTGTCAAAACTTCCCTGAATTGATCGCTCATAGGTTCAAAAAGGGAATAATCCACCGAATTTTTATTGGTGCCCACCTGTTCTGCATTGATACCGGCATCACCCGCAAGCTCACTCATATTGGGCACCGTCCCGAAAACCCCGATAGATCCGGTGATTGTGGTCGGTTCCGCAAAAATCTTATCGGCTCCGACGGCTATATAATAGCCTCCAGATGCGGCCACATCACCCATGGAAACGAGAACGGGCTTGCTTTTTTTAGTGCGCATCACTTCCCTCCAGATAAGGTCGGAAGTGAGTGCACTGCCACCTGGGGAATTCACACGCAACACCACGGCCTTTATATCTTCATCCAGCCTGGCTTCATTGAGGGCATCATTAATAATTCCCTGGCCGATAATGTTCGGTCCTCCTTCTCCATACAAGATCTCACCCTGCGCAAAAATGACGGCAATTTCATCAGCTCCTGAGTGAATTTTTTTATTTTTCACACTGCGGATATAATCTTCCAGGAGGACATAGGAAAGCTCTTCCTCTTCCGGGGTGCCGCAGGCCTTCCTGATAAGATTTTCATATTCATCATAGTATAGCAGGGCATCGACGAGACCAGTGTTTTTTGCAAATTCCGGCAGACGTCCGCCAAGGGTATCGGCAATCTGATTCATATCAGTAACTGAAAGTCCCCTGCTGTCGGCCATTTCTCCGACCATTGAATTCCATAAAGATCCTATGAGTTCCTGAAGTTGTGTGCGGTTAGAGGTGCTCATGGTATCCGTCAGAAAGGGTTCAACCGCACTTTTGTACTTACCATGCCGGATGACCTCTACCGTAATTCCGGTCTTTTCCTGTAATTGCTTAAAATATAGAACTTCAGCGGAAAGACCTTTATAATCAAGAGCACCCGACGGATTAAGAATCACACTATCGGCGACGGAAGCGAGATAATAGTCCTTCTGAAAAAAATAGTCGCCATAAGCGTAAATGAATTTTCCACTGTCCTTGAATGCCTGAAGCGCTTTCCGAATCGCCTGGGTTTGGGCAGTGCCCGCCATTATGAAATTGCTGTTTATACTGATGCCCCGAATCTTATTATCTCCGGCGGCGACTTCAATAGCATGAAGGATTTCATCCAGACCCTGGGATCTGGCAAAAAGAACGGAAAGAGGGTCAGAATCGTCATTGCCGGTATAATCATTCACAGGATAATTCATCTGTAATTCCAGGACACTATCGCTTCCTATAACAGGAGCCTCATCAACATTTAGCAGGCTGATAAAAAGGATAAACATAAAAAATAGCATCCCCATGGCCACAAAGCAACCTATAATCGCGGCAAGAAGATTTCTCAAAAAATTCACAAGCAGCTGTTTTATTTATATAACGGCAAAGATAACCAATGTCCGAATCTTTTGTTTACTTTGTTTTTACAATATGCAGGACCCGGTAATCTCATATCTATCGCTTGGGAGCAACGTTGGCGCAAGGCCCAATACCTTGCAAAGGGCGATTTTCATGATCAATAATAAGGCAGGCAATGTCACCCATATTTCCAATGTTTACGAAACGGCTTCATGGGGCTTTGCATCGGCTCCATTTCTGAATCTCTGCATCGGCCTGAAAACCCATCTAAGTCCGGTTCAATTGCTGGACACCTTATTGAAGATTGAGAGAGCCCTTGGCCGGGAGCGATCTGGAACCTCCGCTTTTGAACCGAGGGAAATTGACATAGACATCCTGTATTACGGATTTGAAATAGTGGAGGAAGCGGGGTTGATCATTCCACATCCTGAATTGCAAAAGCGCCGTTTCGTACTTAAGCCGCTGGCTGATATCGCCCCACAATTCTATCATCCAATTCTAATAAAGGATACCCGGAACCTGCTGCAGGAATGTAAGGACAAGGGCCATGTCGAAAAAACCAAGCACCGATTCTTCAGAGATTTTGAGTCCCTTTTTGGAGGACTCAATTTTGTAGCCATAGAAGGCAATATAGGGGCAGGTAAAACCACCCTGGCCCAAAAAATCGCGGGCGATTATAATGCGAAACTGGTTCTTGAACGGTTTGCAGATAATCCCTTTCTCCCGAAATTCTACGAGGATCAGAACCGATATGCTTTTCCGCTGGAAATGTCCTTTCTCGCTGATCGATACCAGCAATTTACCGATGATACTAACCAATTGGATCTCTTCCGACAATTCATGGTTAGCGACTACGATATCTATAAGTCGCTGATCTTTGCGAGGATCACATTGCAGCAGGAGGAATTTGCGCTCTACAGAAAAGTCTTTAACTTTATGTACCGTGAGGTGAAGAAACCCAGGATTTATTTGTACCTCTATCAGACAACGGACCGACTGCTTCAGAACATTCGTAAAAGGGGCAGGGTTTATGAGCAGAGCATTGCCCCCGAGTATTTGGATAAGATCAACCGGGGTTATTTAGATTTTATCAAAGGGCATCCTGAACAGAACACCCTGGTCATTGACATCACCACTATTGATTTTGTGGATGACCTGGCGGATTACAGGATGGTCCTGGATAAAATACAGGATTATACCGCCAACCTGTCATTTTAGGGCTTATTTAAGTTTTTATTTGCACAGGAAACATGAATTTACTTTCTTGCACCTCCGAAACTTTAAACTAACTAACTCAAACTATATTTCCGCCCTGACGCACCGCGTCAGGGTTCTTTTTTCTCCATTGATTTTATCACATCCCGGATGCCTGGATTTTGGCCCAGATATCCCAAACCACCACCCCGACGCTCACTGCAATATTCAGAGAATGCTTTGTTCCTTGCTGCGGTATTTCAAGGACCCCGCCGCAGGTATTAATCACTTCCTGAGAAACCCCCTTCACCTCATTTCCAAAGACCAAAGCATACTTTTCCGTATTACGGACGGCCAGGGTGTTGAGCATGATACTGGATTCCGCCTGTTCTACGGCAAGGCAGTAATGATCGGAACGCAATTCACGAATCAACTCTGCTGTATCCCGGCGGTATTCCCATGCGACACTTTCCGTTGCACCTAAGGCCGTTTTGTGGATTTCCTTATTTGGAGGTGTACCGGTAATCCCGCACAGATATAATTTTGAGATCAGAAAGGCATCGGCCGTTCTGAAAACAGATCCTACATTATGAAGACTGCGCACATTATCCAGAATGATGATGATCGGGGTTTTTTCCTTCGCTCTGAACTCAGGAACATCAAGGCGATCCAGTTCTTTATTCTCCAATTTGCGCATAGGGTTCTTAAATAAATTTGCCGGGAGTACTCTTAGGTCTCAGCCGGGATCATTGCTGCGTGTTGCCGTATTCAGGCAGGGCTAATAACTTATCCGAAAATATCAACAAAGGTAGGGCTTGCAGGGGGAAAACTGTAATTTAGCCCGCACGGGCGCTCAAAATAATACAAACTTACACTTTGGCCACATCGGAAAATACAAAGAAGGTAACTCCTCTTATGAAACAGTTTTCAGCCATCAAGGCAAAATATCCTGATGCGCTGTTGCTGTTCCGTGTAGGCGACTTCTACGAAACCTTTGGAACGGATGCCATTCTGGCTTCAAAACTTTTGGGAATTGTACTTACCCATCGAAATAATGGAGGGGACAGGACGGAACTCGCTGGTTTTCCGCACCATTCATTGAATTCTTACCTACCCAAGCTGGTCAGAGCGGGGCAAAGGGTGGCCATCTGCGACCAGCTTGAGGATCCCAAACTCACCAAAACAATCGTTAAAAGGGGTGTGACGGAGCTCGTTACCCCGGGGGTGACTTTCAGTGAAGATCTGCTCTCTGCCACGACAAATAATTTTCTTTGTGCCCTGCACTTCGGGAGAACGATGATTGGCATTGCCTTTCTCGATATCTCAACCGGGGAATTTCTGACTTCGGAAGGAACCGTGGAACATGCAGATAAATTACTGCAGAATTTTTCTCCAAGCGAAGTACTTGTATCCAAGGGTCACAAGGCTGAATGTAAGGAAAGTTTCGGCA
>JBGTMS010000211.1:0-70626 GCA_041743425.1 Zeaxanthinibacter sp.
AACCGGCATATTAAGTCCGAAATTTGTACTTTTGAAGGAATGTCCTATCTGAATCAATGAATCTGTCCATTGTAATTCCTTTACTAAACGAAGAAGATTCGCTTAAAGAACTGCATGATTGGATTGTCAGTGTAATGCAATCCAATCATTTTTTATATGAAATCCTGTTTATAGATGACGGCAGTACGGACAATTCCTGGAAAGTCATTTCAGAACTGGCACTTACCAATCCGCAGGTTAGAGCCATCCGCTTTCAAAAGAACTTTGGCAAGTCTCAGGCACTTCATGCCGGTTTCAGAGCGGCCGAAGGAGAAGTGATAATTACCATGGATGCAGATCTTCAGGACAATCCCGAAGAAATTCCGGAAATGTATCAGCTGATCAAGACACATCACTTTGACCTGATATCCGGATGGAAGAAAAAACGATATGATTCGCTGTTCACCAAGAATATTCCTTCAAAACTCTTTAATTGGGCAGCCAGACGAACCTCAGGGTTAAAGCTTCACGATTTCAATTGCGGGTTAAAGGCGCTGCGCAGGGACGTTGTAAAATCTATAGAGGTCTCCGGGGAAATGCACAGGTACATTCCGGTGCTTGCCAAAAGTGCCGGATTTTGCAGGATAAGTGAAAAAGTAGTTCAGCATCAGGCGCGGAAATACGGGAAGACCAAATTCGGGATGGATCGCTTCATCAATGGGTTTCTTGACCTGATCACCATTTGGTTCGTATCTAAATTTGGGCGTCGGCCAATGCACCTTTTCGGTGCCCTTGGCGTGCTGATGTTTCTTATCGGATTTGGCTTTGCGATTTATCTGGGAATTGATAAGGTTTTTATTCATCCGGGGGGCAGACTGCTGACCTCACGCCCGCAATTCTTCATCTCTCTGACGGCGATGATTATTGGAACACAGCTCTTCCTTGCCGGCTTTTTGGGTGAGATCATGGTGCGCACAAGGAAGAATGATAGCAGATACAGCGTCGCGGAAGAAATCAACCTAACCCAGGCCCATAATCAATATTCTTCGTAATTTTGGCGCCACTGAACCCAAGTGGCAATATACAATGAATGAAATCTTAGATACCGCCAGGGCCTGGCTCACTGATGGATTTGACCCGGACATACAAAACGAGGTCCGGCAATTGATTGAAAACGACCCGGAAGAACTTAAAGACCGGTTCTACAAAGACCTGGAGTTTGGTACCGGTGGGATGCGAGGTATTATGGGAGCGGGAAGTAACAGGATCAATAAGTACACTCTTGGGAAAAGTACCCAGGGGCTGAGTAATTATCTCCGGAAAATATATCCATCCGAACAGTTAAAAGTTGTGATTGCCTATGATTGCAGGCATCAGAGTGATACCCTGTCGCGTATCGTTGCCGAAGTCCTGTCGGCCAATGGGATACGTGTAAGTTTGTTTTCAGCGCTGAGAACGACTCCTGAACTTTCCTTTGCAGTGAGGCATCTGGAATGCCATGCCGGGATCGTGCTTACGGCCTCGCACAATCCTCCGGAATACAATGGCTACAAGGTGTATTGGACCGACGGAGGGCAGATAGTACCCCCTGAAGACGAAGGTATCATCTTGGAGATTAATCGGCTGCAATATTCAGATATCAATTTCAGAACAGATTCTTCTTTGATCCGCTTAATTGACAAGGAGGTGGATCGTCCGTTTATAAAGGCGTGTGTGGCCAATGGCAGTTTCGAAGCTGCAGGAAAACAACAGTTCAAAATTGTTTTTACTTCCCTGCATGGCACCTCCATAACAGCGATCCCGGAAGTCCTGGAGAAGGCGGGATATCCCAATGTGACAATTATTGAAGAACAGGCGGTACCGGACGGCAATTTCCCTACAGTGAAATCACCTAATCCGGAAGAACCAGCCGCCCTTTCAATGGCCATCCTTAAGGCAGAAGAGATTCGTGCCGATATGGTTATTGGAACAGATCCTGACAGTGACAGGTTGGGTATTGCCGTGCGGAATCCTCAGGATACCATAGAACTCCTAAACGGCAATCAGACCATGTTGCTGATGACAAGGTTTCTGCTTGATCAGAGAAAAAAGCAAGGCTTTAAAGGCAATGAATACATCGCGACGACTATCGTTTCAACGCCAATGATGGAGCAACTGGCAAATGCCTATGGGGTGGAGTGCAAGACCTCACTTACAGGCTTTAAATGGATTGCTAAAATGATTAAAGATTATCCTCATCAGGATTTCATTGGGGGCGGAGAAGAAAGTTTCGGGTATATGGTCGGGGATTTTGTAAGGGATAAGGATGCGGTGACCTCCACTCTTTTGGCATGTGAAATCGCCTCCGCCGCCAAAGCGGGCGGGAGTTCGTTTTATGAAGAACTGGTCCGCTGTTATGTTGACTTCGGTTTTTATAAGGAGCGACTTATCTCACTCACCAAAAAAGGGATGAGTGGTGCCGAAGAAATAAGCCAGATGATGCATAATTTTAAGGAAGATCCTGTTACTTCTATGGATGGTTCCAAAGTGGTGCTCATTGATGACTATAATGATGGCACCTCCAGAAATCTTATTACCGGCAAGGTTACGAAAATAGATTTGCCGGAGTCGAATGTACTTATATATACCACAGAGGATGGAACCCGCATGGCAGCAAGGCCCAGCGGGACCGAACCAAAAATAAAATTTTACTTCAGTGTCAATGCCGATCTATCCGACCGTACGCAGTACCAGCGTGTGGACCGGGAATTAAATGACAAACTTGAGAGGATCGTTAAAGAACTCAACCTGGAGTAATGGAATACTTCAAAAAAATTGTACGCTTCGCAAGTCCCTACCGTAAGTTTGGTTTCCTGAATATTTTTTTCAATATCCTGTATGCGCTCTTCAGTGCATTGTCCTTTGCCGCCCTTATCCCGATGCTTGAAGTTCTTTTTGACAAGACCAAGAAAGTATTTGAAAAACCACAATATCAGGGACTGGGTAAATTAAAAGATTACTACCTGGATTCCATGAATTTTTATATCAGCCGCTACTCCGGGGAAGAACCTATGGGCGGATTGATGCTGGTAATAGGGTTGGTGCTTGTTCTGTTCTTGCTAAAAAATATCTTTAACTACCTTGCCATGTACTTCATTACCTTTCTTCGAAACGGGGTACTTAAAGATATCCGGAACCGGATGTATCAGAAAATTACAGAATTGCCGATTGCCTACTATTCGGAAAAAAGAAAAGGAGATGTGATTGCCAGGATTACTTCGGATGTTCTGGAAATTCAACATTCATTTTTGTCGATACTTGAGCTCATTGTGAGGGAGCCACTCACCATTCTTTTCACAATTATTATTATGTTTCTGATAAGTGTCAAACTGACCCTTTTCGTCTTTATTTTCATCCCGGTGGCCGGAATGATCATTTCCCGCATAGGAAAATCTCTTAAGAAACAGTCAGACAAAGTACAACGTGAACAAGGGCGATTTCTGTCGATCGTGGAGGAAACGCTGGGAGGACTGCGGGTGATTAAAGCGTTCAATGCCGAAGCCCGTTTCTACCGTACCTTTAATCAGTCTACAGGTCGTTTTTTCAGATACTCCAATCAATTGCTGAATCGCCAGAATCTTGCCTCTCCGACCGGAGAATTCCTCGGTATTCTGGTGATCGGTGTTTTGCTCTGGTTTGGTGGGAAAATGGTGCTGGTAGACGGAACTCTTGACGCCCCTTCATTTATCGCATATATGGGATTGGCGTATAACATTCTGACCCCTGCCAAGGCGATCAGTAAGGCATCCTACGATATAAAAAAGGGCAATGCGGCGGCCGAAAGGGTTATGGAAATACTTGAAACGGAAAACCCTATCAGAGATATACCGGAGGCGGTTGTAAAGACCGGTTTTGATACGGCCATAAAATTGGAAAACATCTCTTTTAAATATGAGGATGAATATGTGCTGCGAAATTTCAACCTTACCGTTCCAAAGGGTCATACCATTGCCCTGGTCGGCCAATCAGGAAGCGGTAAGAGCACGATCGCCAATTTGCTTACAAGATTTTATGATGTAAATGAAGGCGACATCAGCATTGATGGAATCAGCATCCGTGAGATTAGCAGGAAGTCCCTTCGGGACCTGCTGGGCCTGGTTACACAAGATTCTATCCTCTTTAATGATTCTGTAGAGAATAATATCGGGATGGGCAAGGAAGGTGCCTCCAGGGAAGAAATAACTGAAGCGGCCAAAATCGCCAATGCTCATGATTTTATCATGGAGTTATCCCAGGGGTATCATACAAATATCGGCGACGGTGGTAATAAACTGAGCGGGGGGCAAAAACAAAGAATATCCATCGCCAGGGCAGTGCTGAAAAATCCTCCGATCATGATCCTGGACGAGGCGACCTCGGCATTGGATACTGAAAGTGAAAGACTGGTGCAGGACGCGCTGGAAAAAATGATGCGCAACCGTACCTCTGTAGTGATTGCGCACAGGCTGTCAACCATCCAGAATGCGCATACGATCATAGTCCTACAAAAAGGAGTGATCGTGGAAAAGGGATCACATGAAGAACTGATGGGTTTGAACGGAGCCTACAGGAAGCTGGTTGAAATGCAATCCCTGAGCTAAGAAAATATACCTGGGTCAAATTGGTTTTTACATCCTCCACAGGAGCTCCGTTAAACCATTATCTTTCACGGGAGTCTAAATAATATAATGCTTTTATATTGATAGCGGAAGAGACCTTAGTAGCGCAATTAAAGCAAAAAGATAGTCAGAATCAGGCCTTTGAGCTACTTGTAGAGACCTACAAGGAGCGACTGTATTGGCATATCCGAAGGATAGTCCTTGACCACCACGATGCGGATGATGTCCTTCAAAACACATTTATAAAAATTTATAGAAATATTGAAGGTTTTAAAGGAGAAAGTAAATTGTACTCCTGGATGTACAGGATCAGTACGAACGAAGCCCTCTCATTCCTTAAAGTAAAATCAAAAAAATTAGGAATACCCAACGAGGCCCTCCTGGGCAGAATGGCAGGCAATTTGCAGGAAGATGTATATTTTGAAGGAGATGACATCCAGTTGCGGTTACAAAAGGCCATTGCCACCTTACCTGAAAAGCAGAAGCTGGTTTTTAATATGAGGTATTTTGAAGAATTGAAGTATGATGAAATTTCCATGATCCTGGACACCTCCGTAGGGGCCTTGAAGGCTTCCTACCATCTGGCAGTAAAAAAGATTGAATCGATGTTAAAAACAACCAACTAGTTGCCTCTCTATAGGATGGGAGCGGCAATTCCAAAATCAAAAGACCGTCTTTACATTAAACCTTTTCATAAATCCGTAGTCCAATTAATGCAATGACACTGAACAAAAAAAATAATCCATTTAAAATTCCTGAAGGCTATCTTGATAGTTTGAGCCGGGAATTAAAGGACGCCGTTTCCCTGGAGGATACCATTGGCCGTCCCGACAGGGACTTTACGGTACCCGAAGGATACTTTGCTTCGCTGAATGATAAAATTACCTCTTCCCTAACCAATGAAAAGAAAAACGTAAAACTGATACGTTTGGTACCGTTTCACCGCTCCTATCTCGCAGCCGCTTCCATAGCAGTCATTTTTGTTCTGGCGATTTTCGCGGCTCTTTTCAGCAGGCCTGGGAATACCGCAGAAAAAATATCATTCGAAGATCTGGCCAGCTCAGAAATTGATAATTATTTTGAGTTTAATGAGTTGGATATCTCCACCTATGAAATTGCAGAAATGATCCCTCTTGACCAGGTAGAGATAAGCGATATGATTGACAGCCCGTTTCGGGAAGAGCAGGTTCTGGACTACCTGAATTCCAATATCGAAGCTTTTGAAGATCTAAACCTTGAAAATGATGAATAAATACAGGAAAATAGCTTTACTCATCTGTTTGTCCGTTACAGGCTTGTTTTATGGTCAGAATAAACCAAATAAGGATAAAATTAAATCTCTGAAGGTCGCTTTCATCACAGAGCACCTGGAACTGACCAGTAAGGAAGCTGAAGCTTTCTGGCCTATATACAATCAATATGACAATAAGCGTGATGAACTGAGGGAGAAGGAACACAAGGAAATACGTGGCCGGATGCGGGAAACGGACACTTTTTCGGAGAAGGACGCAGAGGTACTTTTGAAGACCTATCTGGCCCTGGAAGAGGAGGAAGAAGAACTGGACAGAGAATTCCTGCTGAAGCTCGTCAAAGTGATCTCTGCTAAAAAAACATTGTTGCTGCTCCGTTCTGAAGAGGATTTTAAACGTCAGCTTATCCGGCAATACCGAAACCGTGGCAGCGGGGATATGCATTAATTAATCAGAATACCAATTGGGGTACCCCCTATCGGAAGATGAGTTTTGATATCCGGTTTTTTCCTGCAGCATAAGCAAGGGTATCATTTACAAACCGAAGTGTATAATAGGATTCCCGCGAAAGCTGCTCCCAGTGCTCGCCCATATCGCTGGAATAGGATATCCCCGAAAAGCCGATTGCGACAATCTCCCTGCCCTGTGATCCGGGAACAAACTGCACACAACTCTTATACCCCGGCGCTTTTCCATCGGCAATCAGCCGCCAGGTATTACCCCCGTCTTCCGTGAATGCCTTGTTGCCGATAGTACCTTCCGGGTGGGTATAATCGCCGCCGAAGGCAATCCCCAGCAACGCACCTTCAAAATCGATGGAATATATGCCCTGACTTGTGGTGTTGTGGAGGACAGGTGTCTCCTGAATGGTCCAGCTTATACCCTTGTCCGCGGTATGTAATATCCGACCTGCCGTAGTAGCCACCCAGGCCTGATCCCCGGATACTGCAATGTTGGTATTACTGGCAGCGAACGCTCCTTCCCCGGCCAGGGCGGGTGGCAATTGTTTACAGGGTGTCTTCTTCCATTGTTGACCACCGTCCCTTGTAATAATGACGGACAGGCAGCCGTTCATACTGTCTCCGATGGCAATACCTTCAAGATCATTCCAGAAAATCATGGCGTCATAAAAAACCAGGGAGTCACTTTCCTTATATACCAACGTCATCATCCCATTATCACCTGTTTTATACAACAATGCAGGGCTGGCAACAGAAAGCATAAAAAAGTCGTTCTTTGTATGGGCGACCGATCGGAATTCCGGAAAAAGGCTGTCATAGGGCTGTACCCCTTGCCGCACCTTACCACTTGCCAGGTCAACTGTTCCAAAAATTCCTTTATCTGCAGCGAAGGCAAGGCTGCCCGGCATCAATTCAATGGCCCTTATACTAAGTGAATCCTCAAGGACCGGAAAGATCTCTACCGAAGTAAAATAGGCACGGGCCCCCTTTTCACCACAAGATATCAGAAGCAGAGCAAGGCCCAGGAAAAGGAGGAGTCGCATTGTTATATACTTACTCAAAAGTAAAGGGATTTATACCAAAAGCAATACCTTTGCAACCTTAATTTTTATCATGCGCTTACATCGGAATCTCGTTTTTGCGGTCATAGACGGCCTGCTTCTTATCTTTAATGAGCGGGCTTATGCAGACAAGGTGGTTGAGAAAATGCTGAAGCGTGATAAACGCTGGGGAGCAAGGGATCGTGCCTTTGTAGCCGAAACTACCTATGACATTGTCAGATGGAAGCGTCTCTATGAAGAAATCGCGGAGGTTTCCGCACCTTTCAGCAGGGCCAATCTTTACAGGATCTTTGCTGTATGGGCTACACTAAGGGGCATCCCTTTGCCTGAATGGAAACAGATCGAGGCTACCCCTGCCCGTAGGATCAAAGGTCGGTTTGATGAACTTTCAAAGATCCGGAAATTCAGGGAATCTGTCCCTGACTGGCTGGACGAACTTGGCTCTAAAGAACTGGGCGAAACACTGTGGACAAAGGAGTTGGGCGCTCTCAATGAACAAGCCCCGGTAGTTTTAAGAGCCAACAGATTGAAAACCTCCAGGGAACAACTTGCCGCCTCTCTTCTCACAGAGGACATTGCTACCGAAACGATTCCCGGATATCCGGACGCCCTGAAACTTAAGGAACGCTCCAATGTTTTTACTACTGATGCTTTTAAAAATGGCTATTTTGAAGTGCAGGACGCCTCTTCACAGCTCGTGGCTTCTTTTATGGAGACCAAACCAGGCGATCGCGTTATAGATGCCTGTGCAGGCGCCGGAGGCAAAACGCTGCATCTTGCGGCACTCATGGAGAACAAAGGGCAGATAATCGCACTGGATATCTTTGAAAACAAATTGAAGGAACTAAAACGAAGGGCCAAAAGAGGGGGAGCTCATAATATCGAACCACGAGTCATTGACAGCACCAAGGTCATCAAAAAGCTATCTGAGAGTGCAGACCATGTGCTGTTGGACGCACCTTGCAGCGGCCTTGGCGTATTGCGAAGGAACCCGGATGCCAAATGGAAACTTTCACCGGAATTTATAGAGAAAATTAAAGCCGGGCAACAGGAAATTCTATCGACTTACAGCAAAATGGTGAAGCCCGGCGGCTATCTCGTATATGCTACCTGTTCCATACTTCCCGGAGAGAATGAAAGACAGGTTGCCTCTTTTCTTAACTTTGCCGAAGGAAAAGAGTTCCGGTTGATCAGAGAGAAAAAAATATTAGCCTCTAAAAGCGGTTTTGACGGCTTTTATATGGCTCGTATGCAACGGTCCTGACTTGCTTTTTTATCAACAATAACCTCTGTGGCTGTTAATTACTACTTGGCGTCTATTTCCTAAAAAGACGTAAATTTGTGCTTTCCCAACACTTAAGCCCAATTTCATGATCCATTTTTTCGGAGATCCTGCCAGCAAGGTTTTTGCCTTACAGTCCAAAGCAGATCTCTCAGAGACAACAGTTGAAAAGCTTGTCTGGCTCTTCGGCAATGAACCCAAAATAAACCTGGCGTCTCTGGACGCCTTTTTTGTTGGTCCCCGTGCGGCCATGCTCACCCCATGGAGCACCAATGCCACCGAAATCACACAGAATATGGGGATTACGGGTATTCTGCGGATCGAAGAATTTCATCGGGTTGTATCCGGATTCACAGATTATGATCCCATGCTTTCCCAGGTGTATCAGGGGCTGGGACAGGAAGTTTTTAAAATAGGGCTGCTGCCGGAACCGGTTTACAAAATACGAGACATAGCCGGCTTTAACAGGGAGCAGGGGCTGTCACTCAGTTCGGAAGAAATTGCGTACCTGGAACAATTGTCAAAAAAGTTGGGCCGGGATTTGACTGACTCAGAAGTATTTGGATTCAGCCAGGTCAACTCCGAACATTGTCGTCATAAAATTTTCAACGGGATCTTCATTATTGATGGGACAGAGCAGCCTGCCTCCCTGTTCCAACTCATAAAAAAGACGTCCATCACGCATCCTAATACCATTGTCTCTGCTTATAAGGATAATGTAGCTTTTCTTAAAGGACCAGAGGTAGAGCAGTTTGCACCTGAACGTGGGGATCATCCGTCGTACTATCGGAAAGTTCCGTTTGCCTCCGTCATCTCCTTAAAAGCTGAAACCCATAATTTTCCCACTACCGTGGAGCCCTTTAATGGGGCTGCCACCGGTTCCGGAGGGGAGATCAGGGACCGCCTGGCAGGAGGAAAAGGCTCGGTGCCGATGGCAGGAACCGCTGTCTATATGACCGCCTATTCCCGGCTGGATCATGACAGAACATGGGAAAAAGGTATGGCAGAAAGACCCTGGCGATACCAGCATCCCAAAGACATTCTGATCAAGGCATCCAACGGTGCTTCTGATTTCGGTAATAAATTCGGACAACCCCTGATAGCCGGATCCCTGCTCACCTTTGAACATGAAGAAGGAAACAGGCGACTGGGTTATGACAAAGTCATTATGCAGGCGGGCGGGATTGGCTACGCAAAAGCCGCACAGGCTTTAAAGGGGAAACCTGAAAAAGGAGATAAAATGATCCTTTTGGGTGGTGACAATTACAGAATCGGGATGGGAGGTGCCGCCGTCTCAAGTACAGACACCGGTGAGTTCAGCGCGGCGATAGAACTCAACGCGATACAGCGTTCAAATCCTGAAATGCAAAAGCGCGCTGCAAATACCATTCGTACCATGGTAGAAAGCGAAATAAATCCTATCATCTCCATTCATGATCATGGAGCCGGGGGGCACCTCAACTGCCTTTCCGAGCTGGTCGAAGATTCCGGGGGAACTATCTCTATGAACTCTCTGCCAATAGGCGACCCAACGCTCTCTGCAAAAGAAATCATAGGGAATGAATCTCAGGAAAGAATGGGGCTGGTTATAGGAACGAAAGATCTTGATTATCTGAAAAGGGTAGCGGAACGTGAAAGATCACCTATATATGAGGTGGGCGTCGTCACGGGTGACCAGCGATTTGTGTTCTCAGCAGACAGTGGTGACCAACCAATGGACCTGCACCTTTCTGACCTCTTTGGGAATTCCCCGAAAACAATCATCTCTGATGAATCTGTAAATCGGAATTATACCACCCCGGCCTATACCGATGAAAATTTCTATACCTATCTGGAACAGGTGTTGCAATTGGAGGCCGTATCCTGCAAGGACTGGCTGACGAATAAAGTAGATCGTTGCGTGGGTGGCCTGGTGGCAAAGCAACAATGTACCGGACCTTTGCAGCTTCCATTAAATAATTGCGGGGTCATGGCACTCGATTTTAATGGCAAAGAGGGAATTGCAACCTCCATTGGACATTCTCCTGTTTCTGGATTGATCGATGCTGTTGCCGGTAGCCGTAACAGTATTACGGAAGCCCTCACCAATCTTGTCTGGGCGCCTCTGAAAGAAGGTCTGAAATCTGTCTCACTTTCCGCCAACTGGATGTGGCCCTGTAAAAATGAAGGTGAAGATGCACGGCTCTACGAGGCGGTACAGGCAGTTTCGGATTTTGCCATTGCGCTGGGGATCAACATACCCACCGGAAAGGATTCCCTCTCCATGAAACAGAAATATCCCGATGGTGAAGTCCTTGCACCTGGTACCGTTATTATTTCGGCCGCAGGACATTGTGATGATATTACCCGTGTGATAGAACCCGTCCTGAAAGCGGATGGCGGCCCAATATATTATATCAATATCTCAGGGGATTCGTTTGAACTGGGGGGTTCCTCCTTTATGCAGGTACTGAATGGTATCGGAGATACCGCCCCAACCGTGCGCGATGCTGCTTATGTAAAGAAGGTGTTCAATGCCTTACAGGAATTGATCCGAGCTGATTGTATTTTGGCAGGCCATGATGTGGCATCTGGAGGTTTGGTAACAACCCTGCTCGAAATGTGTTTTGCAACTACCGAATTAGGCGCCGATATTGATCTGACTGAACTGGGAGAAGAGGATCCCATCAGGCTCCTTTTTTCTGAAAATTGCGGTGTGGTATTTCAGGCCGCTGATCGTTCAGTGGAAGAATTTTTATCAAAAAATGCGATTTCGTGGTATAAGATTGGTAGGCCCAACAGGGATGCGGTAGTGCACATCAGAAACATGCAATCGAATTTTGACCTCGATGTAGCCCGGCTTCGGGATATATGGTTCCGTACCTCCTTCCTGCTGGACGATTTGCAGACCTCCGGGGGATTGGCCAAATCAAGATATGCTAATTATAAAAAACAACCCCTGGCATTTCACTTCCCGGATCGGTTTACGGGA
Organism: Zeaxanthinibacter sp.; assembly: GCA_041743425.1. GTDB lineage: Bacteria > Bacteroidota > Bacteroidia > Flavobacteriales > Flavobacteriaceae > JTS-RE37. Next base: position 11,642 of record JBGTMS010000211.1, read on the forward strand.
TTGAGACCTTCGCGGACCGATGCCAACCCCCGTCCGAGAGCAGCTATTATCAGGGAAAAGGGCAGCAATTCAGAACGGGAAATGGCCAATTGCCTTTACCTGGCCGGATTTGATGTAAAGGACGTCCATATGACCGATCTCATATCGGGCAGGGAGCGTCTTGAGGATATTCAATTTATCGGGGCCGTAGGAGGATTTTCAAATTCGGATGTACTGGGAAGCGCAAAAGGATGGGCCGGGGCATTTAAATATAATGAAAAAGCAAGGAAGGCATTGGACCGGTTTTTTAGCCGGCCGGATACATTGTCTATCGGGATATGTAACGGCTGCCAGTTATTCATGGAGCTGGAACTGATTAATCCGGAACACGATGTACATGGCAAACTCACTTTTAACCGGTCCCTGAAGCATGAGAGTAACTTTACCTCGGTACGGATCAGTGATAACAATTCTGTTATGCTGTCAACTCTTTCCGGCTCGGTACTTGGAATTTGGATTTCACATGGGGAGGGCAGATTTCAATTACCTCAACCGGAGGAAAACTATAACATTGTCGCCAAATACGGATATGATGAATACCCTGCAAATCCTAACGGTAGCGACTACAATGTGGCGATGTTATGTGACAAAACTGGACGGCATCTCGTGACGATGCCACATCTTGAAAGATCTGCTTTTTCATGGAACTGGGCTTATTACCCGAATGGCCGGAAAGACCAGGTATCTCCCTGGCTCGACGCTTTTGTCAATGCCCGAAGATGGCTTGAGACCTCAACTGAGAAGCCCGAAAAACTCCATTTAAAAGAGAGGTAGTTAAAAACACCTGTACGCAATAATTCAGAGCAGTAACACAACCTACTAAGGGGCTTTAAAAATTAATGGTCCGCCTCTCCGGTAAAGATTCCACGTGACCTCATTTCTTACGAGAGACCAACCGGGCTATATTATTGTTGAATTGTGATTCCGCAATTTTATTATCCCGTATTCTTTTCCTATTTTTCATTTCCAATACAATGGCATACATGCAGGCACCCACACGACTATTCGACTTTCCAAGGTACCAACTCGAGCATTTTGATATGGACAAGTCCCTTGTTACTAAATCAGAGGGTAAATGGCTGTCCATTTCAAGCCGGGAATATCTTAATAAATCAAATGCTATCAGCAGGGGATTATTGCGTTTGGGCGTACTGGCCGGGCATAAGATCGCGGTGATCACAATGACCAACCGAACTGAATGGCATATACTGGATATTGGCACCTTGCAGCTTGGCGCCCAGAATGTCCCCATTTATCCCACCATTTCAGAACAGGACTATGAATATATCCTCAATCATTCAGGGGCCATTTATTGCTTTGTTTCCTGTGCCGAAATTTTGGAGAAAGTAAAGGCCATCAGATCCAAAGTACCAAAAGTGAGGGAAGTATATTCGTTTGATGTGCTGGAAGGTTGCAAAAACTGGTCAGAAGTTCTGGATCTCGGTCAAGACCCCGACAATCAGGAAGAAGTACATCAGCGCATGGATGCCATACAACCGACGGACCTGGCGACCATTATTTACACTTCCGGTACAACAGGAAAGCCAAAGGGGGTTATGTTATCCCATGACAATATTGTATCAAATGTCTTGTCGAGTGAAAAACGCGTGCCTTTTGAACAGGGTAGTATTTCTCTGAGCTTCCTGCCCATCTGTCATATTTTCGAGAGGATGATTACGTACCTGTATCAGTATTGCGGCATCACCATTTATTTCGGGGAAGGCCTTGACAAAATTGGTGATAACATGAGGGAGGTAAAGCCCAATGTGATGACCGTGGTACCCAGATTGCTGGAAAAAGTATATGAAAGGATTATTGCCAAAGGAGCTGATCTGAGTGGTGTCAAAAGAAAACTGTTTTTCTGGGCCGTAGATCTGGGCTTGAAATTTGAACCCTATGGCGCCAACGGATGGTGGTATGAAACCCGGCTGCACCTGGCCAGAAAGCTCATCTTCAAAAAATGGAAGGACGCGCTCGGCGGGAATCTTGAAATCATGGTATCCGGAAGTGCCGCCCTGCAACCCAGACTCGCAAGAATTTTTGGCGCGGCAGACATTCCGGTTATGGAAGGGTATGGCCTGACAGAAACCTCTCCGGTAATATCAGTCAATGATGCAAATGAAAAGGGATGGAGAATAGGCACAGTCGGCAGGCCTATAGAAGGTGTCGAGGTTAAAATTGCAACTGATGGAGAGATTCTTTGCAAGGGTCCCAATGTGATGCTGGGATATTATAATGACCCGGAAAAGACGGCGGAAGTCTTGAAGGATGGATATTTTTTTACCGGAGACATCGGGGAAATTGATGCCGATGGCTTTCTTAAAATTACCGACCGGAAGAAGGAAATGTTCAAAACCTCCGGGGGTAAATACGTCGCCCCGCAATTGCTCGAGAATAGATTAAAACAATCGCGATTTATAGAGCAGGTTATGGTCATAGGAGAAGGTGAAAAAATGCCTGCCGCCATTATACAACCCAATTTTGAATTTGTAGAATCCTGGGCAAAAAAACATGGAGTCGCTATCGGAGAATCTACTGAATTGATAAACAATAAGGGTATTGTGGAAAGGATACAGCGGGAGGTTGATCTGGCCAATGAACAATTTGCGCATTGGGAAAAAATAAAACAATTCCGCCTGACCCCGGAAGTATGGTCGGTAGAAGCCGGTCACCTCACCCCTACCATGAAGCTGAAACGCAAGGAGATCAAGCAGAAATACCTCCAGTTGTATAATGAGATATACGGTCACTGATATGTAATTATAGGCTGTGTAGCAATAGTCATTGCTCCTTTGCTTCATGAACAGCAGTGCTGAAATAACCCGCTGCGGTGCTTTTTCAGAAGCATGGATCCCGTCTCTTCAACAGGCATGACCCGCTCCCCGGGCACCCCGGTATCTTACCGATTTTTCCTAAATATATTATGCACGCATAATATATTTTTGTATATTTGGGATGATATGAAGGAAATAACCATAGACTACGCCCTCCGGGCAACGTGGCAGGCGGTCGCCCGGATGTACAATGAAGAGGCCAAAACCTTCGAAAGTACGATGGCAGTTGGGTTTACCCTATTAAGTATTGATCCTAAAACGGGTACTCCTTCCACGGCGCTGGGTCCTAAAATGGGCATGGAAGCCACCAGTCTTTCTCGCATTCTTAAAAGCATGGAAGAAAAAGGGCTTATTGAACGAAAACCTAACCCGAATGACGGTCGGGGTGTCCTTATACATTTGACGGCCTATGGTCTTGAAAAACGAAATGATTCCAAGGATGCCGTCATCAGGTTCAATGAAGTTATCCGATCTAAAGTGCCTGCAGAAAAACTGGTGGTTTTTTTTGAAGTCATAGATGCCATTGATCAGATCATTGCCGGGAAAAAAATCTTTAGTAAAGACACATCAACCAATTAATCCATGAATAAACATATTTCCAAGGTAGCTGTAATAGGTTCCGGGATAATGGGCAGTGGGATCGCCTGCCACTTTGCCAACATAGGTGTGGAAGTACTTCTTCTGGACATTGTGCCGAGGGACCTTACGGAAAAGGAAAAGGCCAGCGGTCTTACGATCAATGACAAAATAGTCAGAAACAGACTCGTCAATGATTCCCTTACCACTGCGCTCCGGTCCAAACCCTCCCCCATTTATCATCCGGATTTTGCAAAACGGATCAATACTGGCAATATGGAAGATGATGTCCGGCTAATTGCTGATGTTGATTGGATCATTGAAGTTGTTGTAGAACGGCTGGACATAAAAAAACAGGTTTTTGATCAGCTCGAAAAATACAGGACAAAAGGAACAATTATCACTTCCAATACCTCCGGTATCCCCATTCAATTTATGAGTGAGGGACGATCCGCAGATTTTCAGTCGCATTTTTGCGGCACCCATTTTTTCAATCCGGCCCGATACCTGAAATTATTTGAAATCATTCCCGGGCCTGAAACAGCTCCGGAAGTTATTAACTTCCTCAGCGATTACGGGGAAAAGTTTTTAGGAAAAACCACAGTGATTGCCAAGGATACCCCGGCATTTATTGGCAACAGAATAGGAATCTTCAGTATTCAAAGCCTGTTCCATATGGTAAACGAACTTGGTCTTTCAGTAGAAGATGTGGACAAACTTACCGGGCCGGTCATAGGCCGACCGAAGTCGGCTACCTTCAGAACAGTCGATGTTGTAGGCCTGGACACTCTGGTACATGTGGCCAATGGAATTTACGAAAACTGTCCGCAGGATGAGCGTCTTGAAATATTTAAACTTCCGGATTTTATCAGAACCATGGTTGACAATAAATGGCTGGGAAGTAAAACAGGACAGGGGTTTTATAAGAAGGTGACAGATCCGGAAGGTAAAAGCGATATCCTGGGACTGGACCTTCAAACCATGGAATACCGACCAAAGAACAGCAGCAGGTTCGCTACCCTGGAGCAGACCAAGAGCATCGAGAAAGTGTCTGAAAGGTTTCCTGTCCTGATTGAAGGTAAGGATAAGGCAGGAGAATTTTACCGCAAGAGTTTTGGTTCACTATTTGCCTATGTCTCGCACAGAATTCCTGAAATAGCATCCGAACTTTATAAAATTGATGACGCCATGAAGGCGGGATTCGGCTGGGAACAGGGTCCTTTTCAGGTGTGGGACGCCCTGGGCTTTGAGCGGGGGCTTCAGCTAATAGAGGAGCAGCAATTGACCACAGCACCGTGGGTGCAGGAAATGAAGACATCCGGCGTGAATTCATTTTACAGTATTAAGGAAGGCGCCACCTATTACTATGACATCTCCAAAAAAGGAATGGAAAAAGTTCCCGGACAGGATGCTTTCATTATCCTTGATAATATCAGGAAAACTGCTGCCGTCTATAAAAATAAAGACGTCGTTATTGAAGATCTTGGAGAGGGCATCCTCAACCTGGAATTTCAGTCAAAGATGAATACCATAGGTGCTGATGTTCTGACAGGACTAAATAAAGCCATCGATCTGGCTGAAAAAGATTTTCAGGGGCTGGTTGTAGGCAATCAGGGTCCTAATTTCTCCGTGGGGGCCAACATAGGAATGATCTTTATGCTGGCGGTTGAACAGGAGTATGAGGAGATGGAGATAGCAGTAAAACGGTTTCAGGATACGATGATGAGGATGCGTTATTCTTCTATCCCAACTGTTGCGGCACCGCATGGTATGTGTCTTGGTGGCGGATGCGAACTATCGATGCATGCTGACATGGTTGTTGCGGCGGCGGAGAGTTATATTGGGCTCGTTGAGTTCGGGGTAGGTATTATCCCCGGCGGAGGCGGATCTAAGGAAATGACACTTAGGGCTTCTGATATTTTCAGGAAGAATGATGTGGAACTCAATGTATTGCAGGAATATTTCCTGGCAATAGGGATGGCCAAAGTTTCGACCTCTGCCTATGAAGCATTTGACCTGGGCGTTTTGCAAAAAGGCAAAGACAAAATCGTGGTTAATAAAGACCGTCAGATTGCCATAGCCAAGCATTACGCGAAACTGATGGCAGAAAGCGGCTATACCAAACCTGTGCTGAGAAAAGATATTAAGGTGCTGGGTAAACAGGCTCTGGGTATGTTTTTAGCTGGTACTGATGCCATGAAGACCGGACATTATATTTCCGATCATGATAAAAAGATTGCCAATAAATTGGCCTATGTAATGGCCGGTGGAGACCTTTCTGAAGCCAGTTATGTAAGTGAACAGTACTTACTTGATCTGGAACGGGAGGCGTTCCTCTCTCTTTGTTCAGAACGAAAGACCCTGGAAAGGATACAGCATATGCTAAAAACCGGAAAACCGCTGAGAAACTAGGATGGGCAGTGTTATGACCAAGAATGCCGGTACCGGATAATTAATATTACGAAAAATGAAAGCAGCATATATAGTTAAAGCACACAGAACAGCTGTAGGAAAGGCGCCAAGAGGACTATTCCGTTTTAAAAGACCGGACGAACTGGCCGCTGAAACCATCGAATACATGATGAAGCAACTTCCGCAACTTGATAAAAAGAGGATTGATGACGTTATTGTGGGCAACGCCATGCCGGAAGCGGAACAGGGCCTTAATATGGCCCGTTTAATCTCGCTCATGGGCCTTGACATTGATGATGTCCCGGGTGTTACAGTGAATCGGTATTGTGCCTCGGGCATTGAGACCATTGGTATTGCTTCGGCCAAAATTCAGGCAGGGATGGCTGATTGCATCATTGCAGGAGGAGCTGAAAGCATGAGTTACATCCCGATGGGGGGATATAAACCCACGCCCGATTACGCCACGGTCAAAGCCGGACATGAAGACTACTACTGGGGTATGGGGCTTACCGCGGAAGCTGTCGCTAAACAATACAAGGTTTCAAGGGAAGATCAGGATGCTTTTGCTTATGGCAGCCACATGAAGGCCCTTAAGGCTCAGGGGGAAGACAGATTTCAGGAGCAGATTGTTCCCATTGAAATTTCACATACGTTTGTCAATGCCTCGGGTAAAAAAGAAACTACGAATTACACGGTCTCTAAAGATGAAGGTCCGAGAGCTGATACAACCAAAGAGGCTCTGGCAAAACTCCGCCCGGTATTTGCGGCGGATGGCAGTGTGACAGCCGGAAATTCTTCCCAGATGAGTGACGGAGCGGCCTTTGTGCTTGTCATGAGTGAAAGCTTGGTTAAAGAAATGAACCTGGAACCAATCGCCAGACTTGTAAATTATGCAGCAGTAGGCGTTGAACCCAGGATTATGGGAATTGGCCCTGTAAAAGCAATTCCGAAAGCCTTGAAACAAGCAGGCTTAAAACAAAATGATATCAGCCTGATAGAACTTAATGAAGCTTTTGCATCACAATCACTCGCCGTCATCAGAGAATTGCAACTTGATGATACCATCGTCAATGTTAATGGTGGTGCTATCGCTCTTGGTCATCCTTTGGGCTGCACCGGCACTAAATTATCCGTGCAGCTCTTTGACGAAATGCGCAGGCAGCGAATGAAGGGGAAATTCGGAATGGTCACGATGTGCGTGGGAACCGGACAGGGGGCGGCAGGAATCTTTGAATTTCTATCATAAGTAAACAAACTCGGGACTCTGCAATACAATCTTAATTTCCCGGGGATATGATTTTTATCTATTGATAGGACAAGAACGGTTGTCCGGATCACCAATAAAACAATGGCCCCGGATGCGAAAAGAGAACGATAGCAGAACCCATAAATTAAGGGTAAATTCTCAAAAGTTTTGAGACAGAGAGGGGTGGATTAACAGGCCAATCACAATTATTAAAACAGCATTAAAATCGATCAGCAATGGGAGTACAGACAACAACGGATGAATTGTTAAGAGGAGGACAATTTCTCGTCACGGAAACCCCGTGCGAAGCCATTTTTACCCTGGAAGATCTTTCAGAAGAGCAACAGATGATGCGTGACAGCACTAAGGAATTTGTAAATAGGGAACTTTGGGCTCATTGGGAGCGATTTGAAAAGAAAGACTACGCCTATACTGAATCATGTATGCGCAAAGCCGGGGAACTTGGACTTCTTGGGGTAGCCGTACCTGAGTCTTATGGCGGTCTTGGAATGGGTTTTGTTTCCACGATGCTGGTCTGTGATTATATTTCCGGCGCGACAGGCTCCTTCAGTACTGCTTTTGGTGCACATACCGGCATTGGGACCATGCCCATCACTCTGTACGGAACTGAGGAACAAAAGAAAAAATACGTTCCCAAACTGGCGTCCGGTGAGTGGTTTGGGTCCTATTGCCTTACGGAGCCAGGGGCGGGATCCGACGCAAATTCCGGTAAGACAAGCGCTGTTTTGTCAGAAGATAAAAAGTCGTATAGGATCAATGGTCAGAAAATGTGGATTTCAAACGCCGGATTCTGTAACCTTTTCATTGTATTTGCCAGAATAGAAAATGATAAGTATATCACAGGTTTCCTGGTAGAGAATGACGCCTCAAATGGAATCACTTTGGGAGAGGAAGAAAAGAAGCTGGGTATTCATTCGTCCTCAACCAGACAGGTATTCTTTAACGATACCACGGTGCCCGTTGGAAACATGCTCTCAGAACGTGGCAACGGATTTAAAATCGCCATGAATGCCCTGAACATAGGTCGCATCAAACTTGCCGCAGCTTGTCTGGATGCCCAGAGAAGGGTCATTACAGAGGCAGTAAGGTATGCCGGGGATCGCATTCAGTTTGGAACACCAATCATCCAATTTGAGGCCATCAAGTCAAAAATAGCCCAAATGGCCACCAACGCCTATGCCGGAGATTCTGCCTGCTACAGAGCCGCCGGAAATATAGAGGAGCGCATTGCTCTGAGAGTATCAGATGGCAATACCCTTCATGAGGCTGAATTGAAAGGGGTAGAAGAATATGCAATAGAATGTTCACTACTCAAGGTAGCTGTTTCGGAAGATTTGCAGCATGTGACAGATGAGGGGATACAAATTTTCGGAGGGATGGGCTTCAGCTCGGATACGCCAATTGAAAAGGCATGGAGAGATGCGCGCATAGCCCGTATCTATGAAGGAACCAACGAGATTAACAGGATGCTTGCGGTGGGAATGCTGGTGAAAAAAGCGATGAAAGGGCATGTGGATCTTCTGGGCCCCGCCACAGCAGTAGGTGAGGAACTTATGGGGGTGCCTGAATTAAACTTCCACGATGATCCCCAATTTTTCTCTGAAGAAAAAGACTTGCTGGCGAAGATGAAGAAAGTGTTTCTGATGATTGCAGGAAGCGCTGTGCAAAAGTTCGGGCCGGATCTGGAGAGCCATCAACAAGTTGTAATGGCCGTATCGGATATCCTTATTGAGGTCTACATGTGCGAATCTGTGCTACTACGCACGGAGAAGAACGTAAAGCGGTTTGGGGAAGAAGCTCAGGATGCGCAAATCGCGATGAGCCGGCTTTATTTATATGATGCCGTCGACCTCGTTATAAAAAAAGGCAAAGAAGCCATTGTTTCTTTTACCGAAGGCGATGAGCAGCGGATGTTGTTAATGGGCCTTAAAAGATTTACCCGTTATGGCTCACATCCCAATGTGGCCGCCTTGCGTAATAAAATAGCAGACAAGGTTGCCTCGGAAAGGGGCTATACATTTGATATGCAACGTTAGACCGCCCAATGTAATTCGATGCTCCATGCCTGACGAGACGGATTGTGCCTAAGTTGCGGGCATTGGCTGAAAGTGTGCCATGGTTATTAGATGGAAAGGCAGATAGGGAGATAGCCCCGGTTTAGTTACTTTTACACCATGCGGGAAACACTTTTGAATACTGCCTATTCTCCGGAAATCTTCCGGAAAGAGGGGCATCGTCTGATAGAGACCCTCGCAGCACATCTGGAATCGGTTCAAACCGGAAAATCCCAAAAGGTGCTGCAATGGCAACCACCACAAGATGAACATCTCTACTGGCAGGAATATCTTAAAAACGGTGCCGGCGATGCGTTTTTCGACTCACTTATAGGGCATTCAATTCATGTGCATCACCTTCGGTATATGGGTCACCAGGTCTGTCCGCCTGTTCCCCTGGCCGCGCTGGCAGGACTGGCAAGTTCCCTTTTGAATAACGGCATGGCCGTGTATGAAATGGGAATGGCATCTTCCGCCATAGAACGTATTATAACAGATCTGCTTTGCGAAAAAGCAGGATATGGACCGACATCAAGAGGCATTTTAACCTCCGGAGGAACACTCGCCAATTTGACGGCACTACTTTCAGCGAGGAAGGCAAAAGCGAAAGGAGATGTCTGGAATTCCGGCTCGACTGAGCAACTCGGCATCATGGTCAGCGAGGAAGCACACTATTGTGTTGACCGGGCTGCAAGAATAATGGGACTTGGTGAAAACGGGATCATTAAGATTCCGGTAACAAAGGATTATACCATAGATGTTTTGCTACTCGAGGCCAGTTATCAGAAAGCTGCGGCCTCCGGAATCAGCGTTTTCGCTATCGTGGGAAGTGCTCCCACTACTGCCACCGGAATATTTGATGACCTTGAGGCAATAGCCAAATTCAGTCAAATTCATGATCTCTGGTTTCATGTAGATGCGGCTCACGGAGGCGCGGCCATCCTGGCTCCAAAATACCGGCATACACTCAGGGGTCTCGAACAGGCAGATTCTTTTGTAGTTGACGGTCATAAGATGTTAATGATGCCTGCCCTTACAACGGCATTGCTATATAAGGATGGAGAAAATTCCCATCTCACCTTTAGTCAGAAAGCGGACTACCTCCTAATACATTCTGACGAAGAAGATTGGTACAACCTGGCCAAACGGACCTTTGAATGCACCAAGAAAATGATGAGCATTCAATGGTTCGCGATCCTTAAATACTATGGCTGGGAGATATTCGACAATTATGTCACTTATCTGTATGATCTGGGTGCCACCCTGGGAAATATAATCCGTGGAGATGCCTCTTTTGAGCTGGCCGTTGATCCAATGTGTAATATTGTATGTTTCAGATATGTGGAGGAGAGCCTGACTTTAGCAGCTTTGAACGAACTGAATGAGCACATCCGCACCAACTTACTTCAGGAAGGCACTTATTATATTGTTCAAACGAAATTGAGAGGCATTCATTACCTCCGGATGACCCTCATGAACCCATTTACGTCCATAACACAGCTTCAGGAAGTACTACAATTGATAAAGGAATTGGCAGTGAGCCTGCAAAATAAATCACGCTCTTAAATCCTTACAAGAGGTAAAGAATTCATTAAAACCAATCAATGAACCTGAGAATAATACCCCACTCTGTAAAGAATATGATAAAAGGAACAATAAGCTGCTTTTTAATCTGTATGAATTCGTTGCTGGCTCAACCGGACACGGAGGTCTACCTGTTGCGGATGCATATCGATCAGGATTCCATCATCCTGGATCATCCAGTGAATATTTCAAACAACCCCGGTTATGATAACCAGCCTAGTTTTGATGGAACGGATACCCTTTTATTTGCTTCTACCCGAAAGACACAAACAGACATTAGGCAGTATGCCATTGCTGATAGCGTCGGAATCTGGCTTTCTGACACTCCGGGAGGGAGCGAATATTCGCCTTTAAGAATTCCCGGACAGGCTGCAGTTTCAGCCATACGGCTGGACACAGACGGCAAACAGTTGCTCTATAGATATGATCTTCATTCAGGGAGTAGTACTGCCTTGTTTGAGGATCTTAAAGTGGGGTATCATCTCTGGTATCAGCCATCAGTGCTGCTCGCGTCAGTCCTGGTAGATGACAGGATGGATCTGATGATCGCAACATTGGATGATGGCAAATACCGGGTCCTTGAGAAAAACGTAGGAAGGTCACTTCAGATAATTCCAGGCACCAGGTTTGTCAGCTATATCAGCAAAGCTAAAGCCCCAACCTCTGTCCTGATGTCGCTCGATCCGGAAAACGGTAGCACAACCAAAATAATTGATATGCCTGAAGATTCAGAAGATATATGCTGGTTACCGAACGGAATTATCCTCGCCGCTTCGGGACAATCCTTATGGTTCTCCAGGCCGGGACCAGTCAGGGGCTGGAGCCGGCTTCTGCAATTCAGTGATCCTGACATCCGCAAAGTAACAAGACTTTCAGTTAATAGTGAGGGCACATGGCTTGCTTTGGTTTCAGAATAGAAATCAGTATGACTGTCAGATAATTGGTCATCACATGTACCGCCAGTGGACAACTGAGTAGGATCATCTCGGCTTCAGCCATTTCTTACGACCCAAAATCTTTACTGCCATGAATAATCTGCGTATTTTTACCACTGACAGCAGAATTGGACTGTGACCCGTGATGCACCACCCCATTTAAAAATCATTTTTGAATGAAGAGAATTTACTTTTCCTTACTATTCCTCGTCTTCTATTCCGGTTATTCCCAAACTGATACCCGCATATATGACATTGTCACTTCCGTTTCCGTTGAACGCATTACCTCGGACATCACCGCATTGGCAGGATTTGGCACAAGACATACGCTTAGTGACACCATTTCTCAAACCAGGGGTATTGGAGCCGCCAGACGCTGGATCAAAGATGAGTTTGAGAAAACCTCGAAGGCCTGCAATGGATGTCTGGAGGTTTTTTATCAGAAAGACCTGGTCAAAAAAGGAGAAAATCCGCGTATTGTCAATGACGTATGGGTGGTTAATGTGGTGGCCATACAAAAGGGCAGGAAATTTCCTGACCGCTATATCATCATGAGCGGGGATATCGATTCCAGGGTCAGCGATCCCGCCAACTATACGGATGACTCTCCGGGCGCAAATGATAATGCAAGTGGCATGGCCGGGACGCTTGAGGCTGCCAGGGTACTTTCAAAATATACCTTTGACAGCAGTATTATTTATGTCGGACTTTCAGGCGAAGAGCAAGGTCTTTTCGGAGGGAAAGGTCTGGCAGCTTATGCAAAAGATAAGGGCTGGAAGATCACAGGCATTTTTAATAATGATATGATCGGAAACATAATTGGGGTCGATGGTATTATCAGCAACACAGATTTTCGCATTTTTTCGGAACCGGTCGCGCCTACAGAGTCCGAGGAAGAAAGATTGTCACGCAGGTTTTATGGGGGTGAGGTTGACGGGATATCGAGGCAACTGGCGCGTTTTGTCCACCGCACGACCAAAACATACATGCCACTCATGAATCCCATGTTAATTTACAGGCTGGATCGGTTTGGAAGAGGCGGGCATCATCGTCCCTTTAATGACGCCGGTTTTGCTGGTATCCGCATAATGGAGGCGCATGAAAATTATACCCAGCAACATCAGGACATAAGACTTGAAGACGGCATCGAATATGGAGATCTTCTGAAGTATGTCAACTTTGACTATGCCGCCAAACTCACCTCAGTAAATGCCATAAATCTGGCAGCCATTTCCTGGGCTCCTCCGGCTCCCGAAGAAGTTAAAATTGGTGGTATTGTAGAAGCGTCTGTCAAGTTGAAATGGAACCCGATGGAGGGTGCTGCGGGGTATAAAATTTATTGGAGAGATACCACTTCCCCAACCTGGGATCACAGCCGATGGGTTGGCAACCTTACAGAATTTACGCTTGAAGGTGTCGTTATTGATAATTTTTTCTTCGGAGTAGCCGCCGTAGGTCCGGACGGACATGAAAGTCCCGTGGCATTCCCAAATGGAATTCTAAAGGAATAGGCAGGGATGAGCACTACTTTAAAATACCTTATGCTTTGCGGATGCTTTCTCTCGCTTTTTTCATCCTGCAAAAAAGAATTCGCGTCGGAAACCCTCGCCCTTGGAATGCCGGATATGAATGTGCTGTTTATGGAATATGACCGGGTGGACAGCCTCGGAAATTATCGGGAGTTTGCTGACGAGGTCCTTGCTGCCAATGAGAAATTGCAATCTTCAGAGCTTTATGTGGAGGCGGCCCTTCTTTATAAAATGGCAGATCGGGATGAAACCGTAGTGAATCTTTTGAACAAAGCCATCGACCGTGGGATGTCAAATCCGAAAATATTGGCAAAATTTCCAGAGCTCCGGGTTGATCCGGGAGATGAGGAGCTGAAGAAATTAAATCGCAGACTTGATTCTATACAAAAAAAGTTAAAGGAGGTAAGTCATTTTAGTCTCGAAATATCTTCCCTGGAGATGTTCTGGAGGTATTTTGATCGCGCACTTCAGGATACTACCAACGCCAAAGCCATCCTGAGAGATTATGTACTGGATGGTCCAAGGGAACTCAGGGATTATTATGTGGTACGGTATAGCAATCTTGAAAATATGTACGGGCAGATGATCAATGCCGCCCCGGAGTACTATACCTTTCTCAAGGATCAGTTACAGGCCGATTCTCTTCAAAATCTTAGTTATCTGACCATCCGCTGGATGAAAAGGTTCAAATCGATCTATCCTCAGGCTGTATTTCCAAAGGTATTTATTGTACCAGGGATCCTTAATAGCGGGGGTACGAGTACTGAAATGGGTCTTTTTGTCGGGGGCGATATGTATGGCAGATCGGATAAGGCACCCGTCCGTGAACTGAATGACTGGCAACGTGGGGCCATTATGAAATTTTCAGATCTTCCGGGATTGACCTTACATGAATTGATGCACTTTCAACAGAACTATCAGGATAAAGTTAATACCGACAATGTCTTACGGGGCATCATCGGGGAAGGGGTGTGCGATTTTCTGGTAGAATTGGTTTCCGGGATCCCTCTCAAAAACGACAATCTCACCTATCTTTCGGAAAAAGAAAATGAAAAACGCATTCTGGCAGATCTGAAGCACGACCTTTTTCAAAATGATAGTTCCAAATGGTTATATAATGGAGGGGATATTGAAGACCGCCCACATGATCTGGGATATACAATGGGCTATTTAATTACCAGATCCTATTATGAACAGCAATCCGATAAAAAGAAAGCAATTCATGAACTTCTGAATAGCACCGACCTGAAGCGTATTGTAAAGCAAAGTGATTATGCGTTTCTACTTCAGTAATCCTTTGGGTTTGTGGCCGACCGTGCCCTACTCCTCTTGCTATTTTGTCCTGCTTCCCAAGTGGACCTCATCTGTCACCCTCGGGCACAAAGGCCGGCAGTGGAACTCAACCACTTTATCTGGCGCAATGGGAACGGGAGTAGCGCAACACCGGACTTACAAAAAAATAAAATAATTTGGAATATGAAACATAAACTCCTCATCCTGTTCAGTATTTTAAGTGGCATTTCCTATGGTCAGCGTCAGCAATTTACTTCCCAGGATTCATTAAGAGGGAGCATTACTCCTGAGCGGGAATGGTGGGATCTGAAATATTACGACCTGAAAGTACAGGTAAACCCTGAGAGAAAGTTTATTTCAGGAAGGAATACCATACTGTACAATGTACTTACAGAAGCCCAGGTGATGCAGATCGACCTGCAACCCCCTATGTCGATTGATACAATACTTCAGGACGGAGAGATGCTCGAAATAATAAAGAAGGGAAACGCCCACTTCATCACCCTTAACAAACCCCAGCTAAAAAACAGCCTCAACGAAATAATTATCCACTTTTCCGGCCATCCGAAAGAAGCGGTACGGGCTCCCTGGGACGGAGGATTCTCATGGTCAAAAGATAGTAAGGGGCAACCTTTTGTCGCCACCTCCTGCCAGGGTTTGGGTGCGAGTATATGGTGGCCCAATAAGGATCATATGTATGATGAAGCAGATAGCATGGCCCTCGCCATCACCGTACCTAAAAATCTGCAGGGGATTGGAAATGGCCGGTTGAGAAAAGTCACGGAGAATACCATTACCAAAACATATGAATGGTTTGTCAGCAATCCTATCAATAACTATGGGGTAAACGTCAACATAGGCGATTATGCACATTTCCAAGAGACATATGCCGGAGAAAAAGGGACACTCGATCTGGATTATTATGTGCTAAGGGAAAATCTGGAAAAAGCACAGGAGCAATTTAAACAGACACCGCTGATGCTCAAGGCCTTCGAGCATTGGTTTGGACCCTATCCATTCTATGAGGATAGTTTCAAACTGGTAGAGGTGCCTTATCTGGGTATGGAGCATCAGAGTTCCATTACCTATGGCAATGGTTTTCGGAATGGCTATCTGGGAACGGACCTGTCAGGTTCCGGATGGGGGATGAGATTTGATTATATCCTTGTACATGAATCGGGACATGAATGGTTTGCAAATAATATCACCTACAGGGATATTGCCGATATGTGGATTCACGAAAGCTTTACAACCTATTCCGAGAGTCTCTTCCTTGATTATCATTATGGGAAAGGTGCCGCATCGGCCTATATGATCGGAGCCAAAGATAATATCACAAATGACGCCCCTATCATTGGTCCTTATGGGGTGAATCAGGAAGGGTCTGGAGATATGTATTATAAAGGCGCCAATATGCTCCACACCTTGCGACAGCTCCTGGAAGATGATGAAAAGTGGCGTCACATCTTACGAGGTCTCAATAAGGAATTTTACCACAAGACGGTCACCACACAAGAGATAGAAAATTATATCAGCGAGCAATCAGGGATAGATCTTTCCGCTTTTTTTAATCAGTATCTGCGTACTTCCGATATTCCAACGCTTGAAATTCGTAAGCAGGATAACGGGTGGTCCTACCGCTATAGCGATACCGTTGCGGAATTTGATATGCCGGTACGGGTACTTATTGATGGTAAGCCTCATTGGCTTTATCCGACCTCCGATTGGAAGTCTGAAGGATTGACTGGAGATATTGCTAAGCTTGAGGCTGATCCAAACTTTCTGATCCGGATGAAGAAGATTAAGAGTTGATACTACCTGAAAAGCGAAGGCCAAC
The DNA here is from genome assembly GCA_041743425.1 of Zeaxanthinibacter sp. Lineage (GTDB taxonomy): Bacteria > Bacteroidota > Bacteroidia > Flavobacteriales > Flavobacteriaceae > JTS-RE37. Next base: position 28,002 of record JBGTMS010000211.1, read on the forward strand.
CTATAAGGGACTTTCCATAAATAAGCGGATCCATTAAATCTGTAAGACCCTATTACCAAATAAACTTAAAATTCTATGACTATCAATCACTTTTCGGGGTTCCTTTCATCGATTTTTTTTAAAAGGTCTAAGGCCTTAGTTATAGGAATGTCACTGTTTTGCGGGGTGGTTTTTGGTCAGAACCCGAAAAGGTCCCTGACCATTGATGATCTGATGAAAATGAAAACCATCTCCTCTCCTGAAGTAAGTCCGGACGGAGCGTGGGTAGCCTATGCCCTCTCAGAAAGCGATATGAAAAAGGACAAAATCATCAGGCGGATTTATATCATCCCTTCAATCGGGGGGCAAAGCATTCCGATTACTTCTGCCGACTATTCGGCCAGCGAGCCAAAATGGAGTCCCGACAATCAATATCTTTCCTTCCTCTCCTCGCATGGAGAAAATGAGAAAACTCAGGTGTGGACGTCTAATAGAAAAGGTGGTGACGCCGTACAACTAACCCATATTCCACAGGGTGTCGAAGGTCATGCCTGGTCTCCGACAGAGAACAAAATCCTTCTGCGAATAACAGACCCAAAACCTGAAGAACTCACCAAAGATAAAGCGGATGATAAAAAAGCACGACCTTATGTGATTGACAGGTTGCAATTCAAACAGGATTATGTCGGATATCTTGATCGGTACAGGACACATCTATATGTATTAAAAATGGGAGATTCTACGGCATTGCAGATCACTTCAGGGGACTATGATGACACAGAGCCGGCCTGGAGCCCCGATGGCAAAAATGTTGCCTTTGTCAGTAATCGTTCGGATAATCCGGATGGAAACGCAAATACGGATATCTGGGTAGTGGCTGCTGATAACCGTGAGAAAGGGCAAAGCTTGACGCAACTTACCAAAAACCCAAATGAAGATGACTCGCCCGCCTGGAGTCCGGATGGAAAATTCATCACATACAAAACGGTAACGGACGGTGAGCTCATGTGGTATGCCTCCCAGCAACTTGCCATTGTTCCGTCCGGAGGAGGTACTACAAAACTCCTGACCGGAAATTTAGACAGGAATATATCAAAACCGAGATATTCTGCCGACGGAAAATTAATTTATTTTATGTTGGAAGAAAATGGCAGTAGTAACCTGGGTGCCATAGATCCGGCAGGGAAAGATTTGGTCAGGGTGCTGGAGGGAGAATTTGGCATCTCGGACTACTGCCTGTCTGAGCAGGGAATTTTTCCCATCATCAGTAAGGCTAATGAACCAGGTAATATTTACAGCCACATGGAAGGGCAATTGAAAATCCTGACCCATGAGAATGAAGCCCTTCTTACGGATATAAAAAACCCACGGATTGAGAAATTTAATTTTAAAAGTGCGGACGGTACTCCGGTTGAAGGATTTGCCGTGATGCCGATCGATTTCGAAAAGGACAGGAAATACCCTACCATACTTTGGATTCACGGGGGTCCTGCCAGCCAGTATGATTTTTCATTTGGGATTGAACCACAGGCATTTGCAGCAAATGGTTATGTAACCCTGCTTATTAATCCAAGAGGATCAACTGGATATGGACAGGCCTTTTCTCAAGCGATATTTGCCGATTGGGGAAATCTGGATTACCAGGATGTTATGGCCGGAGTAGATCATGCTATTGCCTCTGGGTATGCGGATCCGGAGAAATTGGCAGTGGGTGTCTGGTCTTACGGGGGTATCCTCACCAACTATGTAATTACAAAGACCGACAGATTCAGGGCGGCAATTTCAGGTGCAAGTGAGGCCTTATACAGGGCCAACTACGGGCACGACCATTATCAATTCAATTGGGAGAAGGAATTGGGCCTGCCCTGGGAAAATGCCGAATTGTGGGAAAAACTATCTCCATTCAATCAGGTAGCCAACATTAGCACACCCACTCTCTGGATGGGGGGAAGCAACGACTGGAACGTGCCGATCCTCAATTCGGAGCAGATGTACCAGGCGATGAAACGGTTGGGAAAAGATACCCAATTGGTTGTCTATCCTGAGGAACACCACGGAATTCGGAAGCCGTCCTTTGTCAAAGACCGACTGGAAAGATATCTCCAATGGTTTGATAGTCATGTGAAATGATCTCCCTGATTAGACCATAATTAAATATAGCCTTGAAAAATCATTTACTGCCGAAGGTGACATTCCTTAAGGCAACCACTCCCGATCTTTTTTCTTCCTGTTGTGGTTTATAAACAAAATAGACTGCCTTGACCTTTTCACTCACCTCACTCGTCATTTTTATTGGTATCACCCCACCCTGTTGACCCTCAGCGGATTTTGACAAACTTCCGGTCCCTATCAATTTACCATCAGGGGCATCGAGGTGCATTTCAAAATCCAGACCTGAAGCAGGCGGAGCTTGCCAACCAGCCGCCAGGACTGCAGATTTTACTCCGGTAAGATCTATATCTTCTACGGCAAACCAGCTTTCATTTTCAGGTACAACCAGGAGATCCAACCCATTAAAGTTAACCACACTCATCCCCTGCTGCCTGGTGGCATTTGAAAAATATACGGTGCTTCCCATCAGTGTAACCGATTTTACCCCGGTCAAGGGTCTAGCCTCGCCTACCCCGTTATCCGTATAGCTCGCCGTCAGGACCATCACATTCGCTCCTTCCCCAGGTGCCGGCACCACCTTCCCTACCGGAGGCAATGATTTTGTACGCATCCCGTTATCCGCCAGAGATTGAATATACAAGGCCATCTGCCGTGTCTCATCCTTGCTGATTGTAGGATGTGCCGGCATAGTAACTTCGCCCCATACCCCACTACCTCCTTCAATGATCTTTTTCTGCAGGTAACTTACCATATCCTTGTCATTCTTGTATTTTTCCGCTACCTGCACATAAGTCGGGCCGATTGAGGCCTCCTTCTCCTTGTGACAGGTCTTGCAATCCAATGCCATTGTCAGTGCCTTTCCCGTAACTGTCGCCGAAACTTCCTGATGTCCTAGCGATTTATCAACCTCATCCATGCCCTGTCTGTAATCAACAGAGATAAAAATATTGGATTCGTCAATCTGATCACTATCGGCGTCTGTGACAACCACCTTATAATCTACAGGTACTCCCGGAATAAAAAATGAGCGGTTGCCTCCGCTGATGGCAATGTCCACTTCCGGCCTGGAATTTCCGGCAACCACAGACATGGCCTCACTTTTTGTGCTCTCGCCCTGGGCATCTTTTACTTCTACAGCAATTTTGTATTCTCCTGGTTTCTGGAAGGTATGCTCAATTTCCGGGACAGTGGTTTCATTTGTTGAACCATCTCCAAGGTCCCATACATAGGTCACCGCATCTTTTTCCCGGTCTTTAGCTGTAACCTTCGCTTTTATGGAGAGGGGTACAGGACCGGAACTTTTGTCTACGATCATTTCATCTATGACCGGAGGCCGGTTGCCTCCGTTATACTCAATGTAGCTAAGCCCGGAATTTTCATTTTTGGAAAACCAGCCGCTCCCGTATTCCAGCAGATATACCCGGCCATCGGAACTCATTTCCATGTCGATCAGATTATTCAGACTGATGTCAGAAGCAAAGGGTTCCATTTTATTAAACGTACCATCCTCAAAGAGACTCACGGCCTTCATCCAGCCCCGCATCCATTCATATATAATTACTTTTCCATCATAATAATCGGGTAATTTTTCCTCCCCGTTGTACAAATCGGCATAATACGTCGGACCTGCCATGGCATTCCTGCCACCGGTTCCTACCTGGGGGAACTCTCCGGATTCTCCGTAAGGATAGTAAATATAGGCTGGTACAGTAGGGGGTAATTCCCTGAGTCCGGTATTATTTTTGGAGTCGTGGATCGGTTCGTCAGGATCAAAGGGTTCTCCTGATTCCCCGGTAGTGTAATCATAGTCATGATACGGCTTATTATCTGCAATAAATAGTGGCCAGCCGAAATTTCCGGCCTGACGGGCCTGATTCATTTCGTCGTAACCCCTGGGTCCTCTTGTCGCCAGACTATCATCACGGGCGTCAGGACCTACTTCTCCCCAATAGACATAGCCCTTTTTCGGGTCTACGGAAATTCTGTAAGGATTGCGATGTCCCATGGTGTAGATTTCGGGTCTTGTCTTTCCGGTACCAACTGGAAAAAGGTTTCCTTCTGGAATATCATAGGTTCCATCCTCTTTTACTTTGATTCTAAGGATCTTTCCCCGTAAATCGTTCGTATTACCTGACGATCGTCTCGCATCAAATTGCTCATGCCCCGGAATATCATTTAGTGGCGCGAAGCCGCTGCTTACATACTTTACATTCTTTTCATCAAAGGGGGTGGAGTTATCCCCGGTAGAAAGATAGAGCATATCATCCGGTCCAAAGGCGATTGAACCCCCTGTATGGCAGCATATTTCACGTTGCGAGTTTACTTCGAGTATAATTTGCTCAGAATTCTTTTCGAAAACTCCATCGGCGTATTTAAAGCGCGAAAGCCGGTTTACGGATGCATCTCCCGTAGGCGCATAGTAAATATAGATCCAATGATTGTCTTCGTAATGTGGATCCTTCTGAAGCCCCATTAAGCCCTCCTCAGCATTTACTCCGGGGGTATTCAGGGTTTTGCTGTATACCTCCAGAACTCCCACCTGAGTCACCTTATTTTCTTTTGCACTGTAAAGCATCACCTCTCCCCTGCGTTGCCCGATAAGCACATCGTTATTTGGCAGGACGGTCATCTCCGTAGGCTCAAAAAATTCCCCGGTGCTGAGAGGAACTTTGGAAAACCGATCCGCGTCCGGAGGAATCTGCGAAGTCATTTTGCTGGTATCAGGAGCAAGGTTATCCCCGATGGCATATTGAATCCCTCCAAGGAGATGTTTTAGATAATTCTCCTCTGAATAACTCTCTTCTGTATGGCCCAAAGCTGTATAAAAAGATCTTCCGCCATCAAATTCATGGTACCAGCTCATCGGATGGTGTGCACCGTTGGTTCCACCCTCGTATGTCGACTCATCGATGGTCAGTACCACTTTATTATCCGGGTTGAGCTTCTTGTAGTTGTACATCTCATCTGCCCTGTGCCAGACGGAATCCTTAAAGAAACTTGTGGCTGCAAAACTTTTATCCTTGATGATAAAATCAGCTTCAGGGGTACCCGGAGGATGCCCGTTAAAATAGCCCCCCACCAATTTTCCGTACCAGTTCCAATCGTATTCAGTATCCGCGGCAGCATGTACTCCAACGAAACTCCCGCCAGCCTGTATGTATCTTTCAAAAGCTGCCTCCTGATTTGCGTTAAGCACATCACCAGTGGTACTGAGAAAAATGACAGACGCATAGTTTTTCAAACTGTCTTCCTCAAAATAAGCAGCGTTTTTGGTGGTGTCTACATCAAAATTGTTTTCTTTCCCCAGTTTCTGTATGGCTGTAATACCTGCGGGGATCGAAGCATGTTTAAAACCCATGGTCTTTGAGAAGACGAGAATTCTTGGCTGCTCACTCCTCTTTTTAGTGCACCCCAATACAACCAGGCAGCCTATTATCGCTACCCACCATAAATAATTTTTCATACTACTTGTTTTGTTTGATAAGAAAGCCATTGCTACAACTGATCCGACATCTTAAAAACTTCGTGGTGCCGGCCAACCCAAAGAAATGAAAATTTGAGGCCGGTTGATTGCATTATCCTCAGATTTAATTCCGAAATGGCGTTTAAAGATAGGAATAGTTGCCATAAAAAACCAAGAATTTATTACAGGACATTCAATTATTATACGAATTCAGTAACCGATAAAAATACAAACAATAGCTTTCAGAATTACCATTTCACTAAAGAATCATCTACGATTAATATGCCTGTACAGCTTTGCAGCCACCGGACACTATTCCGGCTCAGTTTCCATTGTCTGATTTTGTAACTTTACGTTAATTGCTGAATCAACATCCGCCCCGGGCAGGGTACCTAAAAACTTCCATTATGAAAAAAATTTTCTTTCTTATTCCGGCTTTAATGCTCACCGCCTGTAATGATGCGCAGCAGGAATCTCCTACTTCGGCATCACTGCTATTTAACGTCAATATCATTGACGTCCGCGATGGTACCATCCTTGAAAACCACCAGATGGTAATTGATTCAGGTAAGATTGTCAAAATTTTTAAAAAGGAAGCCGCTCAGGAAACCTATAAGATAAGGATTGACGGGAAGGGCAGTTATGCCGTTCCGGGACTTGCGGAAATGCATGCCCATATTCCTTCACCGGATACACCAAGGGAACGAATTGAGGAGACCCTATTCCTATACCTCTCCAATGGCATTACCACTATTCGCGGAATGCTTGGTCATCCATCCCATCTTGAAATGAGGGAGGCGGCGCAGAATGGAAGCTTACTGAGCCCCCGCATATTCACTTCAAGTCCCTCCTTCAACGGAAATACGGTCAGCACTCCTGCAGATGCGCGCAGACTTGTAAAACAATACAAGGAGGAAGGTTACGATTTCCTTAAAATACATCCGGGTATAAAGCTTGAGGTTTTTGACACGCTGGTAAAAACCGCCGGCGAAGTAGAAATCCCATTTTCAGGCCATGTTCCTGTTGATGTAGGGATACGGCATGCCCTTAAAAGCCGGTATGCCTCCATTGATCATGTTGATGGTTTTCTGGAAGGTCTGGTACCTGAATCAAAAAAGGCAGATCCGGAAACAAATGGATTTTTCGGCTATAATTTTACCCGGCTCGCCGACACGACCCTCGTGGCTGATCTGGTCCGTCTTTCCCGTGAAAATGAGGTGTGGATTGTTCCAACCCAGAGTTTATTTGAACGTTGGTTTGCCCCTGTGGGTACAGATGTCTTACTGGCACAAGCTGAAATGAAATATATGCCTGCCACCACCCTTGAAGATTGGAAAAAAAGAAAGGAAGAATCAACCGGACCCGGATCAGGTTTCAGCGAAGCACAGTGGACCAGCTTTGATGCTATAAGGAAAAAGCTGATTAAAGCACTGCAGGAGAATGGTCATGGGATATTGCTCGGCTCCGATGCCCCTCAATTATTTAACGTTCCCGGGTTTTCTATCCATCACGAAATAGAAGGCATGTTGAATGCTGGCCTTTCCCCGCTTGAAATTCTCCAATCCGGAACTATCAATCCCGCACGCTTCTTTGGCAGGGAAAACGAATTTGGCGAGTTAAAGGCCGGGATGGCTGCGGATCTTTTACTGATAAAGGGTAATCCCCTGAAAGATCCCGCCGCGCTGAAGGAGGTGTACGGAGTAATGGTTCGGGGTCTTTGGCTTTCCAAAGAAAACATAGACAAAAGACTAGCCGAAATTTCAGTAAATGCTCTTAAAAATTAGCGGAAGCCGCATATTTTATCCTCAGCTGCGTTGAAAAAGCCTTGTGATTGTGCGTGGTTGGTTTTGAGTCCAAAAGTTGTAATTACACACGGTGGCTTTTAATATTTGTGCTATATTAGGCGCTGCCAGATCCAGATAATCAAATTGTGTGGTGTATGTTTAAAAAAATAATGATAGTGTTGGGGGTCCTGTTAATTCTTATTCAGTTCATTCACCCGGAAAAGAACGAAGCTAACGATCTGACCTATGATATCTCCAAGAAATACCCTGTGCCAACAGGTATCAACACGACTTTGAAAGTCGCATGTAATGACTGTCATTCCAACAAGACGGAATACCCATGGTATTCCAAGATACAACCTGTTGCATGGTATCTCGACGGACATGTGGAAGATGGAAAGCGCCATTTGAACTTTTCAAGTTTTACAAACCTGCCACTGGCAGTTCAAAATCACAAGTTTGAAGAAATTGTGGAGATGGTGGAAGAAAAAGAAATGCCACTAACCGACTATACCTATTTTGGTTTGCATAAAGAGGCCAACCTGAACGAAACCGAACGCGAAGAGATTATAAATTGGGCGAATGAGCAGATGGCCTATTTAAAAACCACCTACCCGGCAGATAGCCTCAAAATGAAACCAAGGGGCAGATAAGCACATAATCTAATATCAACCTCCCTGATGTAATCACTTTAAAACTTATACCTAATTCTAAATTCTCTAATATGAAAAAATGGTTATTATCACTTGCACTACTTGCCGGCAACTTCGTATTTGCCCAAATGGAATGGAAAGCAGATCCTGCCCACTCCAATGTTAACTTCGCTATCTCCCATCTGATGATTTCAGAAGTTACCGGGAACTTTACAGAATTTGATATTTCGGCTACTGCCGATGCTTCCTTTAATGATCCCAGCTTTAAAGTAAGTATCCCCACAGCCAGTATTAATACAGGGAACACCCGTAGGGATGACCACCTGAAAAGCGATGATTTTTTTGCTGCCGAAACGCACCCTGCACTCACCTTTGAATCTACCTCTTTTGAGAAGTCAGGAGATAAGGATTTCAAGCTGACAGGTGATCTCACTTTACACGGTACCACCAAACCGGTGACCCTGGAAGGCAGACTCAACGGTATTATCACGGACGAACGAAGCCAAAAATTAAAGGCTGGATTAAAGTTGATGGGTACTATTAACCGCAAAGATTTTGGAGTGGGAACCAAAGACTTTCCTATTGGAGATGAGGTAATTATGGTGATCAATCTTGAAATGGCGCAGCAGTAGGTTCTAAATTCCGGACATGAAGTCAGTGCCCTCACTCCGGTTCTTTTAAAAAATGAAATACAACGCCATTCTCCTCATTCTGACATTCAGTTTTACTTCTGCTCAGGGGCAGGTACTGCTGCAACCAGATCATGTATTTGATGGTATCGGAATGCAGAAGGGCTGGGTGGTGCTGGTAGAAGGTAACAGCATAAGTTATACAGGAGAAATCTCTGGCTTAAAGAGACCGGAGAATACCAGAGTTATAGACCTGCCCGGCGCCACACTCATGCCCGGTATAATTGAAGGCCACTCTCATTTGTTGTTGCACCCCTATAATGAAACGGATTGGAATGATCAGGTACTCAGGGAATCCGTGGCTGAGAGATCAGTCAGAGGATCAGTTCATGCGGAAAAGTCACTTATGGCCGGTGTTACGACTATGAGAGATTTGGGAAGTGAAGGTGCCGGTTATGCCGATGTATCGCTTAAAAAAATCATTGAAGAAGGGATCATCCCCGGCCCAAGACTTCTTGTTGCCGGGCCGGCCATCGTGGCCACCGGGGCCTATGGTCCCAAAGGTTTTCATGAGGGGGTAAGGGTACCTCTGGGAGCCGAAGAAGCAAGCGGTACCCACGAGCTGCTGGCCACAGTTCGAAGGCAGCTTGGCAACGGAGCAGACCTTATTAAGGTCTATGCAGATTACCGATGGTCGGAAGGAGAACCTTCCCAGCCCACTTTTCTTCCTCAGGAACTTGAGGCCATGGTGGCCGCCGCTAACAGCGCAGGTCGGATTGTGGTAGCCCACGCTAGTACGGCAGAAGGGATGCGACGCGCCATCATGGCAGGTGTGGAAACCATAGAACACGGGGACCACGGGACTGACGAAATTTTCAGACTTATGAAAGAGAAAAATGTGGCTTTATGTCCTACATTGGCCGCAGGAGATGCAGTGGAACAATACAGAGGATGGGATAAGGACTCCGCTGAAGATCCGCCCGGGATCACTGAAAAAAAAGCTTCCTTCAGCAACGCTCTGAAGGCAGGTGTTACTATTGTCTTTGGAGGGGATGTGGGGGTATTTCCGCATGGTGAAAATTACCGGGAAATGGAGCTGATGTCAGAATACGGCATGGCTCCCCTGGACATATTGCAGTCGGCAACCTCTATAAATGCCGCGGTATTTCACCTTTCACGACTTGGTCAGGTAAAGGTAGGTTACCTCGCCGATCTGATCGCTGTTCCAGGAAATCCAACTGATGATATTTCCCTTATGGGCAAAGTACACTTTGTCATGAAAGACGGACAGATTTACAAAGGGGGTTAAAAGGCATAAGAGTCAGCAGGAAATCGCATCAAAATGCGTAAACACCATCCTCTTTCATCAATAAAACCAGGTAGATCTCCACAGTTTTAAATACTTGAGGAGAAACAAGGTCAAAAAAATGATTTAACAAACCAGACCAGAGAGACTTGAAATTAAGAACTTATCAGATGGCGTGTTATTTTTAAAAAGAGGATTGATTTCAAATCTCCAACTTCAGAGCGTATATTAATTGAAGAATTTTCAAAAGCTTATTTAATCTTATTTTTAATATGAAAAAAACGGGAAGACGGGCATTTATTAAAAATACGTCCCTGGCTGGTATTGCTGCCACCATGATCTCACCGGACCTGCTCGGTTCGGAGAAAAAAAGCAGACAGGCAGGAAAAAAAGTGATTGTCGCCGGGGCAGGGATTGCTGGATTGTGCACAGCCTATGAACTCATGAAAATGGGTCATGAAGTAGTGGTACTTGAGGCAAGTGGCAGACATGGGGGCCATGTCTTTACCGTGCATGACGGGCTTTCCGACGGTTTGTACGGGGATTTTGGTGCCGAACATTTCACCAAGCCGGGCTATGAGAAATATCGGGAATATGTGGAAGAACTGGGATTGACGGCGCTCCCCTATCCGAGGAGAAAAAAACTGTGGCGCCGGATTGAAGGTACCTTCTATACTGAAGAAATGCTTGCAGTTCCAGCCACCCTGCTAAAGATGGGATTTAATCAAAGGGAAGTGGAATTTCTCTCAAAGAATGCATTTGGGGAATTAAAAGCACTCTATATCAAAGATTACCTTGACAAATTTACAAACGAGTATGAGCCTTTCAATATCGGACTGGATCATCTGGACATCGTACCCATGGCCGATATATATAAAAAAGAAGGCGCTTCGGCCACAGCAATGAAATTCCTTGGAGGGCAGAATTCCTCGGCTCTTTTTGAATTGTGGCAAGCGGCCATTCTTCGTTTGCGCGGACTTGACCATTTTCCGATTGAAGTGTTTCGTTTAAAAGGCGGCAATCAAATGCTGCCGGATGCTTTCGCAAAGAAATTGGGCAGCAGGGTATGGCTGAATTGCCCTATTGAAGCCATCGATCAAAGTGCGGAGACTGTAAGTGTGCGCTATCAAAAATATGGCAAAAGTCAGCAGATGACCGCTGATTTTCTGGTAAATTGCATTCCACCGCCGGCCTTAAAAAATATCCCGATCACCCCGGCATTTCCTCCGGAAAAAGAATACATCATTAAGAATCTGACTTATGATTCCTATCAGCGATTTGTATTTCAGGCGAGTTCCAAATTCTGGGAAACGGATGGGGTAAGCATTAATCTGGAACTGGATCATGCGGATCTCTGGTCCGTTTGGCATTCCGCGGATGAGGTCGATACCCACAGGGTCATTGTTCTTGGTACGGGACCGGGCGGAGTGTCCATAGGAAGGGCACTTGCCGCTTTCCGGGAATTATACCCTGGAAAAACAGACACCATAGAACAGGCAGTAAGCAGAGACTGGACCAAGGAGACGTACGCTTATACCTGCGAAAGATTGGCATTTCCTCAAGGGGAGTTACATAAATTCTGGCCAGGATTAATGGAACCACATGGGCGTATCTACTTTGCCGGAGCCTATGCCGATAATCTGAATTGGGGAATGGAGGCATCCACACGTTCTGCTTATCGGGTAGCCAATATAATTAATAAGGTCTGAAATCTGCCCTGAATGAATCTCCCGGGATTTCTAATAAGGTATCTGATTTACCTGATTCCACTTATAACAGTTGATCAGGATAACGAGGCACCGAATGTCCGCATCCTGTCACCGCAAGATCATGGATTGTTTGAGTGGGGATCATTAATCTCTTATGACATTGAGGTTTCGGACAAGGAAGATGGCCTTTCCGAATATGGTGAGATTGCGGAAGGTGAGGTAATCCTAAAGGTGAAGTACCTTTCGGATTCTGCCGGGACAAAGGACTACCTCTTAAAAGATCCGGATACATTTACCGCAATGCTACAGGACATTGTAAGATCTGGATGTTTTAATTGTCATTCCAAGAAAGACAGGAATATCGGCCCTTCCTTTGAAGCCATAGCTAATACCTATTCAGACGGGCCCAACTCCCTTGAAAAACTGACACGCTCCGTTGTCAATGGGTCCAGGGATGTGTGGGGAACCGAAAGGATGCCACCCTTCACGGAGGCAGACGAAAAAACCGTTCGTGGTATGATATCATGGGTTTTGAATTCAGGACGCGACACCACCGTGAATTTCCTGCCCGGCCTCCGCGGGAGCTTTCCAACCATTGCACGACCGTTTAAAGAAGAGCAAACTGCCGTGTATGTTCTTACGGCCACCTATACAGACCATGGGGATCCTGCGGTCGGATCAGGTAAGAAGTCGGGAAGTAGTTCCATTGTTCTGAAATCCACTTCCGATTGATGAGTGGTTCTTCCAACAGATTCTTAGACCCGAATCAACACATCCTAGCTGTGAGAACCTCATGCCTGTGACACAGCCTTGTCATATTTCGTTATATTTATAGCGCAGGCAGGAATTAATTGTCATCCGGGGCTTAGAATCAGTTTCGGCAGTCAATGCTTCGGTGCTGCGACGGCAAATAGGTGCCTGTTTCTGCGTTCCCAAATGAATAATCTTTAAACCCGGGCCTTTGAAAAAAAAGATGTTTCCCCTGATACTTTTAGTCGCATCCCTTTCACTTTGTGCACAAGATTTTAATATGAACCTGGTTCAGGATTTGAAACCCAGGAATATCGGACCGGGCGGAATGAGCGGCAGGGTCACAGCCATAGATGTGGTGAGTGATGACCCATCCGTTATGTTTGTCGGAACGGCATCGGGGGGGTTGTGGAAATCCACTTCTGGAGGGGTAAAATGGGATCCGGTATTTGACAAGGAGGTCACTGCATCCATTGGAGCTGTGGCCATTCAGCAATCAAATCCCTCAGTTATCTGGGTCGGCACGGGAGAAGGAAATCCAAGGAATAGCCTGAACGGCGGATACGGGGTATACCGCTCCCCGGATGGTGGAAAATCGTGGACTTCCATGGGATTGGAAAACACACGGCATATTCACAGAATCATTATTGATCCCACAAATCCTGACATTGTTTACGTGGGTGCCATTGGTTCGCCCTGGGGGGAACATCCGGAGCGCGGGGTGTTCAAAACCACCAACGGAGGTCAAAGCTGGGAACATATTCTCTTTGTAAATACTACTACAGGAACGGCAGACCTCGTAATGGATCCTTCCAATCCTAATAAATTGATCGTCGCCATGTGGGATCATAAGAGAGATCCCTGGTTTTTCAGATCCGGAGGAAAGGGAAGTGGCTTGTATATGACGCATGACGGAGGTAAAGGCTGGAAAAAACTATTGGAAGAAGATGGGCTCCCCAAGGGAGACCTGGGCCGCATCGGGCTGGCTATATCCAGAAACAGGCCCAACGTCGTTTATGCGTTGATTGAAGCCAAAAAAAATGCTTTGTATAAGTCTGTTGATGGCGGCTTTAAGTGGAAAAAAATTAATGAGAAAAAGGATATCGGCGATCGTCCGTTTTATTACTCCGAGATCTATGTGGATCCCCAGAATGAGAATCGTCTGTATTCCGTATTTACTTCGGTCAATGTTTCGGAGGATGGAGGCCTCAATTTTTCTCAGTTGATGCCCGCTTACGGAACTGATAATGGCGTTCATCCTGATCAACATGCCTGGTGGATACATCCTGATGACGGGAGATTTATGATCGATGGAAATGACGGGGGGTTGAACATTACGCGTGACGGAGGTGCTACCTGGCAGTTCATTGGTAATCTTCCTGTAGCGCAATTTTATCATATCAATGTAGATAATGAATTCCCATATAATGTATATGGCGGCATGCAGGATAACGGTTCCTGGCGTGGCCCGGCTTATGTTTGGAGAACACAGGGGATCCGGAACAGTTATTGGCAGGAAATCGCCTTTGGAGACGGCTTTGATGTGGTGCCGGATAAGGACGATTCCCGCTTTGGTTATGCCATGAGCCAGCAGGGCAACGTACGGAGATATGATTGGGTTACCGGAAATAGTTATATCGTACGGCCTACACCGCCGGATGCCGAAACCCTATTAAGATTTAACTGGAATTCCGGCATTGGACAGGATCCTTTTGACAATGGCACAGTATATTTCGGAAGCCAGTTTGTGCATAAAAGCAAAGATAAAGGGCTGACCTGGGAGGTAATTTCGCCGGATCTGACAACCAATGACCCTGAAAAACAAAAACAAAGTGAAAGTGGTGGACTTACCATTGACGCCACAGGTGCGGAAAATTATTGCACAGTGATCGTCATTGAACCTTCACCGGTTGAGAAGGGAATGTTGTGGGTCGCTACGGATGACGGTCGGGTTCATTATACCACCAACTCTGGTGAGGTCTGGACAGAGGTGGGTCAAAATATCAAAGGCCTGCCTCAGGGTAGCTGGATCCCTCAAATTAGGGCCTCCGCAGTAAATAAAGGAGAGGCTTTGCTGATTGCCAATGATTATCGCAGGTTTAATTACACTCCCTATGGATATCGCACAAAAGATTACGGGAAGACCTGGGAACGTATCGTAGATGAAACCGATGTGAAAAGCTATACCCTGTCTATTGTAGAAGATTCCGAAAATCCCAGCCTCATGTTTTTGGGAACCGATGATGGTCTCTATCTCTCTTTGGATGCAGCGAAAAGCTGGCAAAAATGGACAGAGGGCTACCCTACGGTTCCAACCACCGATCTCATCGTCCATCCCAGAGAACAGGATCTGGTGATTGGGAGTTTTGGAAGGGCCGCCTGGATACTCGATGATCTTCGGCCATTGCGGGAATTGGCTGGACAGAATGAAATTCTGACCAAAGATTTAAATGTATTCACACCCCCGACGGCCTACCTGGCCGCCTATCAGCAGCCAACAGGCAGCAGGTTTGGAGCAGATGCCTTGTACAACGCCACTAATAGAAAGCCGGGGGCAATGATTACCTATTTTCTTAAAGAGGGAAAAAAAGGGGGCAATGCAACAGAAGATAAAGACGAAAATCCCGTGAATCAGGACAAGCCAGAATCAAATACGAAGATAGTTTCAGATTCACTACCAGCCTCTAAAAAGCAAACAAAGGATTCCGTAAAAGTCGAAATATACGATGGGGAGCGGCTTATAAGATCCCTGAACTATCTGACCCCGGAAAAAGCAGGATTTTACAGGGTATATTGGAATCTGGATGAGAAAGGGGCACCGGCACCATCCAGAACAATAAAGAAATCTTCAGAAGAGGAAGGAGGGGCAGATGTAAAGCCGGGCACATATCGCGTAAAGGTAATGAATGGCACTTTTTCAGACGAGACAACTATAACCGTATCGGCAGATCCGCGGCTGAATAGCTCACCCTCCTCACTCAATTCTGTACACGAGACCGTCTCCAAACTCGAAGGATATACCGGAACCGCAAACAAAGCGGTCACGCAACTTGTCGAGAGTAAACAAGTGGCTGTGGAATATTCTGAAGATCTGAAGGAATTGGATAAGGAAATTTATAAGGAACAGATTAAGGCTTCAATAGAAATTGTGAAGGTAATCGATTCTGTCATCGCACTCTTCATCGGAAAAGAGGATAAACGCCAGGGACTCATCAGAAATCCGGAAATCACGGTTATGCAAAGAATAAATACGGCGCAGAGTTATGCACAAAGCAGGCCATCGGGGATGACAGTGACAGAAACTCAATTAATTCGCTATGCCGAAAGCGATCTCAGATCGGCTTTAGAAAAAACAAATGCATTTTTTGCCACCAAGTGGAAAGCTTATCGCAATGCTATTGAGCAAACGGACATCTCACCCTTCAAAAAAATAAATACCTTTAGTCTGGAATAGCACCTCAAAGGACAAGCGGTGCCAAACACCATTAACTATGAACAAAATCAAATTTCTACTGCCATTTGCCCTCTTGGCCTGTAAAGGAGAAAATTCAATGAAAACTCCTCCGGTAATGGAAGTTAAAACCTATACCATTGCTCAGATGATGGATAATGAGGTAGTTTCCGGCGGAAGCTTTTCTCCGGACAATTCTAAACTGCTGGTCACAAGTAACAGGTCAGGAATTTATAACATGTATAGCGTGCCTGTTGCAGGCGGGGCATTCACCCCCATAACGGCATCTGACAGTTCTTCGGTTTTTGCTATCTCTTATTTTCCTGAAGATGAGCGGATGCTTTTCAGGATGGATAATAACGGAGATGAACTTTATCATATATATCTGATGGATGCTTCCGGAACTCAAAGGGACCTTACGCCGGACGAAGGAGCAAGAACGACTTTTTACAGCTGGGCCAGGGATAACAAGTCTTTTTTCTATGGCTCCAATAAAAGGGATAGCAAGTACATGGATTTATATGAGATGGATATATCAGCCATGACCTCTAAAATCCTCTACCGCAATACAGACGGGATGGAATTCGGAGGGATCAGTCCTGACAAGTCGATGATTGCACTTGTAAAACCGCTCAATACCAATGACAATGAATTACACCTGTTGAAATTAAAAGACAATAGTCGCGTAATGGTCAATGAGATTCAGAGTGCCAATACGCCCCAGGACTTTTCAATCGATAATAATTACCTGTACTATACGACAGATGAAGGGTCTGAGTTTTCCTACCTTATGAAGTATCATGTTACGGATGGAAGCCGGGAAAAGGTGATGCAACGCGATTGGGATATTTCGGGGAGCTACTTTACAGAACTTGGGAGTTACCTTGTGACTTACATAAATGAAGATGGCAAGAATACCATTGAGGTGTTGGAAATGGCAACGGGGCAAAAGCTGAACCTCCCCACCCCTGACAACGCCAGTATCGCCAATGTTGGATTTTCAGCCGATGAAAAGTTCATGCGCTATTATGCGGGAGGGTCCGACAGCCCCTATGACCTTTGGGTTTCTGAACTTGGTAGCCGAACTCCTAAACAGTTAACTCAGGTTTTAAATAAAGAGATTGATGCTGACGATCTTGTAACCGGGGAAGTGATCCGCTACGCCTCCTTTGACGGACTGGAAATACCAGCCATCTATTATAAGCCTCATCAGGCCACGGCTGAGAACAAGACCCCTGCCCTGGTATGGGTTCACGGGGGGCCCGGGGGGCAGTCCGGCCAATATTTCAATGCCACTATTCAGTATCTAGTAAATCATGGATATGCTATCCTGGCAGTCAACAACCGTGGTAGCAGCGGCTATGGTAAAAGTTTTTTTAAAATGGATGACCTGAATCATGGGGATAAGGATCTTAAAGATTGTATTGCGGGTAAAAAGTGGTTGGCCGGACAGCAGGAAATTGATGGTGCGAAGATCGGAATTATCGGTGGCTCTTACGGAGGTTATATGACAATGGCCGCCCTCACCTATGCGCCCGATGAATTTGAAGTAGGAGTCAACTTGTTTGGAGTTACCAACTGGATCCGTACGCTTCGGAGCATCCCGCCCTGGTGGGAGTCTTTTAAAGACGCGCTATATCTGGAACTTGGAGACCCGAACAGTACAGATTCGGTGCGTCTCCGGGAAATCTCCCCCCTCTTCCATACAGAAAAAGTGACAAAACCCCTGATTGTTCTCCAGGGTTCCCAAGATCCAAGGGTACTGCAGGCAGAATCCGATGAGATTGTTGCAGGGGTTCGAAAAAATGGGGTACCGGTAGAATATGTGCTGTTTGAGGATGAAGGACACGGATTCGTCAAAAAGGAAAACCAAATTGAAGCTTACAGCAAAGTACTGGAATTTCTTGACACCCACCTTAAGAAAGAGAAGAACCCACCCGTAAGCGATGGAGCGCCAACCAGCGTAGAACCTGACGCATGAGTAAAACCACAGTTAGAGCATTGGCGTAACAGCATTCAAAGTAACTGGTCAGCGGCGGAAAGGCAGGAAGAGGCCAATGTTCAAAGGTAATTTGGGGGTGATTTGAGATACTTAATATATCGATCTGGTTATAATTGGGGTTGACTAAAGGGGTATTAATACGTACCTTGCAGTTCACTAAAACCTAAAAAATGAAAATTTTAAAATTAGCCATCCTTGCCATCCTGATATCATTTGTTTATCAATGCAAGGATAGCAAGAAGGAGATGAACGAAGCCTCAGAGGATATGCAAGCTGATGATGAAAAGAATGAAGTGATGGAGAAAATGGAAGAACAGGCAAAAACACTTCAGTTTTCCCTTGAGCCCAAAAGCAATAGTAAAGTGGAGGGCGTTGTCAACTTTACGGAGACAGAAGGATCGGTAACCATGACGGCCACTCTGAAGGGTCTTGAACAGGGGGAGCATGCCATACATATTCACGAAAAGGCTGATTGTTCTGCGACTGACGGGGCTTCAGCAGGCGGTCATTGGAACCCCACAAATGAACCACACGGGAAATGGGGAGCAGAAACCGGATATCATCGCGGGGATATTGGTAATTTTACGGCAGATGCGGAAGGCAATGCCACAGTTACTTTTTCCACAGGAGAATGGTGTATAGGATGCGAGGATGCGAATAAGAATATTGTAAGCAAAGCGGTGATTGTCCATCAGGGTGTCGATGATTTCACGACACAACCAAGTGGTGATGCAGGGGCGCGAGTCAGTTGCACAGGAATTATTGAATAGCATATCCTTATTTTTTGCTGATAATTAAACTGCATTTACGGCAGTTTTTTTATCTTAACACCACGAAAATTGATTTATGGAATTAGATGCCCTTGTAAAACGCTTTCAAAAGAAGGATATTATTGCTTTTGAAAAGCTGTATGAAATGTACTGGGAGAATATTTGCGGAGTAGTCCATACCATAGTTCAGAATAAAAGTTTGGCGGAAGAGATCACACAGGATGTGTTTACTAAAATATGGAACAATTCCGATAGTTACAGCCCCGCCAAGGGCCGTTTTTTTACATGGATACTCAATATCGCCCGCAATGCAGCTATCGACGAAGTGCGATCGAAATCCTTTAAGAACCAAAAAAAGAACCTTACCACAGATTACTTCGTAGGTATGCTAGAACAGGCAGACAACGAAACAACCGAAGTGGACACCAAAGGACTTCTGAAGCTTCTGAACAAGCTTACAGATAAATGTGTCCAGATCATCAACCTGTTATATTTTAAAGGTTTTACCCAAAAGGCGGCATCCGAGGAATTGGATATTCCGTTAGGCACCGTTAAAACCAGAAACAGAAGCTGTATTTCCCAATTGCGGGATAATATCAAATTGGAATGGATGTAGAAGCATACATATCATCTGGAATACTTGAGCTCTATGTAGCAGGTGCACTCACAGAGGCTGAGAACTCAGAGGTATTTAAAAATGCCAGGGAGAATCCCAGGATCATGGAGGAGATACTGGCCATTGAGTCTGCGATCCTTACATTAAGCAGAGCCGCAGCTCCCGTCATTACACGAAGGAAAGGCTTTGATGACCTGCGTGTTCGAATAGGGCAGCGCAAAGATACTACTGTTGTCAGACTACCAAAACAAAAAACCAACTGGGCGGCTTACACAGGCTGGGCAGCAGCCATACTTCTGGCTGTGGGCTTATACTGGTTCTTTAATGAATCTACGGTATTGCGTACAGAAATAGATATGGTTAATAAGGAGAAGGAGGTTCTGGAGCAGCAGATATTTGACGCTAAGAGTTCTTTGGCCAACACAACGCAATTATTGGAAACCATAAGAGCGAAAGACATTAGTATTGTTCCATTGGATGGACAGACCGTTGCTCCCACCGCTTATGCCAAAATATACTGGAATAAAAACGAACAGGAAATCCATGTAGACGCACAGGGCCTGCCGGAACCACCTCCGGGGATGGTGTATCAGGTTTGGTCTTTGAAAATGTCCCCACTTACGCCAACAAGCATAGGACTCCTGGAAGATTTCATTTCTGTTGATAATAAAATCTTTGCGCTTGCCAATCCAAATGAATCTGAAGCCTTTGGAATCACGCTTGAGCCTGAGGGCGGAAGTGAAAGTCCGACCATGGAGCAGTTATATACCCTGGGAGCCGTAACTTCATCCTAGCACCGGTATTGATCTTATTGCAGATCTTTATATTTTCTATGGAATAACATCCCCATAATCATCCAGCGTGGCAGCGGTTTCAAGGGTGGTCTGTTTTTAAGATAAATGTAAATACCCAGGGACTTCAATATTGGTACCCTGTGCGTTTCAACCAATTCAATCAGGGTACCGTCCGGGTCTTCAATATAGGCGAAGTGTCCTGCAGCATCACCCATCCCGAAACTGTCATGGCTGTCTACGGTAAAGGCATATCCCATTTCAAGGCAGTGTCCCCGTAGCCTTTGTATATCCCTCACGTCAAAACACAAATGAATAAATCCGAGATCGCCCCACCAACGATCTTTAAAAATAGGTTTGCCTTTACGGTCCATTGCCTGAAGAAGTTCAATTTCGGTTGGCCCCAATAGTTCTCCGAATCCTCCGACAGCCAGATCTGGCTGTCCAAGTTTTACTTTTCGGAAAATACCTTCTCCGCCAGGGAAACATGTATATTCTGGAAGTATACCTGTGGAATCAGACAGAATTTTGTCATATCCCAATATTTGCCCATAGAATTCCAGGGATCTGGACATGTCCGAAACACCAATAATGGCACCCGATACCCCTCCGACCCCTTTTTTGGTGTTGGCAAAAACATAGGGATCCAAAACCAGTTGCAGCCAATTATTCCATGGGTCACAAAGAAAAAGGTGCTCATGTTGCTCTTTGTGGTCGGTAATTGAGGAGAGCACGGACACTTCATTAAGTTGCAAATCCCTGTGTATCCTCTGAAGGTCATTCGAGCGGATTTTCATTATATTAATACCATAGTCACCTAGTAAAATCGGATCTTTAGCTGCCTTGGGGGTGGCATCCCTGGCCTCCCAGAGTTCAAGCCCTCCGCCTCCCTGAAGATTCATTGACAAAAGAGCATATCGGTTTCTTATTCTTCCCCCGGTATAACGTTGCATCAGGCTTGCAGGGGCTTCATCCTCAAAGACCAGAATATCAAATCCAAGGTTTTTCCGGTACCAGTTAAAAACAGCCTTTGCATCGGAAACCCCAATACCTATTTGCTGAATGCCATTAATTACTTTTGTCATCTTACCAGGTTGTTCCTTTTAATGAGGCATTTTAATTATCCGGTTGTGAAGGATTTTCAATTTCTGAGCAGGGTAACCCCATTTAAATAGCAGCAACAGAAGGAGGTTGGCCAGGTTTACTCTTGCATACGAATTAGATTGGTATTTCCTGGCCGAGACGATCAGGTCGTTCTTGACAATTCTATATTTAAGTTTTTGCCTTTTCATCCTTTCGAAAAACTCAAAATCCTCCATAATTACCTGTGATTCTTCGAAGCCGCCCATATCCATAAAAACACTTTTCCTGATGAACAGGCATTGATCCCCTCCTCCCGTGAATATACTATCCCTGCCAGTAAAAGACGCATTCAGTTTCAGTAAAACATGAGAAGTGTCAAACCGATAAGAGAAGAAACCCGCATCATAGCCCTCAGTGAGGGTTCTTTCTATATCAGTGAAAAAGTTCTCCGGAGGATATACATCGGCATGAAGAAAAGCCAGAGTGGTCCCTTTTGCTTCAGCGGCTCCATAATTCATCTGCACGGCACGACCTTTTCCCGGAACCTCAACATACTTCCAGGCCTCACCTCCGGTGACATATTTTCCTGACTCTGAACCCGGATGAGATAAGGCCACAATAATTTCAAAGTTGTGACTTTCACCGATAGATGTTAGATATGGCAATAATCGCTCCAGATTCTTTTGCTCCCTGTGCGCGGGAATAATGACACTGATCATGCTTCAATAAAATAGGTCACTTCATTTATGCGCAAAGATCGTGCATTTGCCGGGCAGGGATCATATGACAATTCGTACATTTATGAATTGTTTAAATTTCGGAATGTTTTACCCCAGATTTTTCTTGAGGCCTGTTTTATATAAGTTACGGTCATCTTCTGTTGGAGATATCATTTCAATTTGTAGGAAACTCTCCCGGTAAAACTTACGTAAGTAAGGAAGAAATAATATAGTGAACAAATGAAAAACCATACAATTACCACCCTGTGTATCTTTTTGCTCATCTTCTCCTCCACCGCGGTCATGTTTGCTCAGGAATCCAATGGTTCCGACGCTGATTTTAATGCCATTTCGGTGAAGATGCTGGAAAACATCAAGGCTGGTCGGGATACAAGAGAGTTGAGAGATCAACTGGCGGGTACTACCCTGAAAGCGCTGGAAAAGAATCTGCAAACGGATGAAGAAAAACTGGCATTTTGGGTCAATATCTATAATGCTTATATTCAGGTGATCCTAATGGAACATCCTGAGTTCTATGAGGATCGTGCAACATTCTTTAAACGCGATCAGATCACCATTGCAGGGGAGATCATCTCTTTTGCTAAAATTGAGCATGGCATAATTCGCAAATCTCAGTGGGAACTGGGGCTGGGACTTATCCGAAAATGGTTCCCGGATAAATTTGAAAGAAAACTAAGGGTTAAGAAGCGGAATTATCATATCCATTTTGCATTGAACTGCGGCGCCAGGGACTGTCCTCCGGTGGCCATTTATATACCGGAGCGATTGGAACAACAATTCGACAAGGGTACAAGAAATTACCTGCAACGAACTTCAGAGTATAAAGCTGATACAAAGGAGGTAGCCGTCACCTCCCTGTTTAATTGGTTCAGGGGAGATTTCGGATGTAAAAGTGGTGTAAAAGATATCCTTAAGAAATATAAGATCATTCCGGAAACTAAGGGAGTGAAGATAAGTTATACCAATTATGACTGGACCCTCGACCTCAATAATTTTACAGATCTCTGATTGCCGGTTGGCTGCCTGTACAGTAGATTGATTGTGAATTTACATATTCCCTGTCGGTCCATTCCATTTAATAATTTGTGAATTTAAGGCAGTGGTTCAACTAACTGATATTCCGGGGCATTTCCCCTGATATACATGAAAAAACCTGATCGTTACGCATGGCTCCTGATTGGGCTATTTCTTATCCTCGCCATCCTTTCAGGAATTAGTGCAGACCGATTGCAGTTCTCATTCGATTTTGACCAATTCTTTCCTAAAGGCGATCCGGATCTTCAGTTTTACGAGCAATTCCAGGAGGATTTCGGATCGGATGATAGTTTTTTATTACTGGCTGTTGAAAATACATCAGGAGTGTTTAATAAGAACTTCCTGGAACGTTTCCATCAATTGACCGTGGAAATCGGCAAAATGCCACATGTTTTAAACAGTCACTCGCTGACAAGTCTCTCCTATCCTCTAAAAACCTCGTTGGGCTATACCGCATTGCCTGTAATTCATCGTAAAGACAGTACCAGATTTGCCAGCGACTGGCAGAAAATAAAAAGCGACAGCCTTTTTTTAAATACCCTTGTCGATCGACAAGCAAAGTCGATGGTTATTGCCATTGAAACACAGGAAGCACTGAATTATAAACAATCTGCAGATCTTCTACAGCAACTAACCCTTGCACTACGGCAAAAAAGTATGACTTCTTTTTATATGATTGGGAGAGCGACTTTTTACATGGCTATTGTCGACATGCAGCAACGGGAGTTTCTGCTTACTTCCGTCGCCGCCCTGCTGCTGACGGCTCTCATTCTTTTCCTGATCTACAGGCAATTTAAATTGGTGGCCATCACAGCCCTGACTGTGCTGACCGGGCTCTTACTATTTCTTGGTTTTCTAAGTCTTACGGGCCAGGAACTCAACCTCATGGCATTGTTTTATCCTCTGTTACTCGTCATTGTAGGAACTTCTGATATTGTCCACATCCTGGATGCTTATTTGCGGGAGGTGGAGAGAGAACCTGATAAACTTACAGCCATGCGGATCACCCTTCGGGAAGTAGGCATATCTACCCTGTTGACTTCCCTGACCACTGCTGCCGGATTCGCCACCCTTCTTTTTTCAAGGCTCGATTTTATACAGGATTTCGGACGTAATGCAGCCATTGGCGTCATGATCATGTATGCCACGGTTATTTTATTTACCTGTCCGATGCTCTACCTATTAAAACCGTCTACTTCCATTTGGAGGGCGGGAAGAAATGACGGTTGGAAAACGGTGTTGCTAGGACTTAATAAATTCACCATCCTGCGACCAAAAACCATCCTGGTAAGTTGTTCACTCCTTTTGCTGGTGTTCGTAACAGGAACATTCGCCATTGATACCAATTACAAATTCAGCACGAGCCTACCGCAAAACAGCGTAATATCAAGGGATTTTGATTTTTTCCAGGAACATTATTTTGGATTCAGACCATTCGAAGTTGCTGTTCTGCCTAAAAAAAACTGGAAAGCCACGGATTACCGTGTCGCCAGTGAGGTTGAAAAAGTGACCCGCCGAATGGGGTTATTACCTCTCGTGGGAAATATTCGCTCGCACAATACAATTTTTAAAGTAACACACCGGGCACAAAACCTCAACCGGCAAGCCTTTTATCAGTTCCCGGCCTCGGAATCCTCATACAATGACCTGAGAAAAGATGCCCGTCGGCTGGCGGGAAGGCGATGGCATAAGTTTGTAAATAAGGATGACAGCAAGGGGAGGATCACTGCGAATTTATTGGATGCAGGCTCGGACAGCCTTACCGCCTTATATGCCGATTTAAATAAATTTATTCATAAACATACCGACAGCTCGGTGGTTAATTTCAGACTGACAGGCAAAGGTCTGCTACTGGATAAGAATGCAGCCTATATCAGAACGAGCCTCCTACAGGGACTCGTCTTTGCGCTGTTACTTGTGTGCCTTCTTATGGGACTGCTATTCAGGAATGTGAAACTCGTCCTGATTTCGCTGCTGCCAAATGTGCTTCCACTCCTGTTCTCGGCTGCCATTCTGGGCTTTCTCAACATTCCTCTCGAAGCCACCCTATCCCTTGTTTTTGCCATAGGCTTTGGAATTTCCGTGGATGACAGTATTCATTTTCTGACAAAATATAAATGGTGTCTGAGCCGGGGACTGGAGAAAGAAGAAGCCCTTGCGAAGACCTATACTGAAACCGGCAAGGCACTGATTGTTACCACCTTAGTTTTAATATGCATGTTTCTTATCCTGCTCTTTTCAGATCAACAGTCCAGTGTGATGATAGGCGTCCTGCTATCTGCAACTATGTTCATTGCCCTGTTGGCTGATCTTATTCTGCTTCCTGTCTTAATCAGGAAATTTTTATAAAATTGCCTGAAGCGCCCGGATGGTCAATTTAAATGAATTGTGAGTGCCCACAATCAGCGGGCACCGGGGCTATTGAATAAGAATGTCAATAATGCTACATTCAGCCTTTTATGAAAGTCAGCTCAGTATAGATAGGAGAAAGCGACGTTAAACAGGTCAGTGACTTGGAAGGATTTCAGGAATAACTTTAGTTTTTACGGGGGAATTTCTTAAGGGAGCGATGCGCACTTACTACCCTTAAACTCAGGAGAAACATAATAGAAATCCAGATAAAAAAGAGAAAATATTCCATAACGTATGTAGGTTGGGGTGGCTATACGATTTACTTGAAATCATTACTATATCCGCGTGATAAAACACTTTGGTTTTTACACTTGAACAGTAAACTTACAGATTTCAACCGAAATTTCCTACTAAAAGTTAAACTATTCACAAAAAAAAGCGCCATGGTTGCTGAACCATGGCGCCAACCTTAAAAACAACAAAACTCCAACCTCAAAGTCTTCAAATATTATAGATTCATTATTCTTTCTGCATCCGAAGGTCCAAGTTCATAGGTCGCACCCAATAATTCGGATTTTAATTCTTTTACATCTTCATTCCTTCCTGCCGCCTTGTAAACTTCGGCGGCGTAGAGGAGCACAGCGGGTTCAAAGGTTTTCCCGTTTATATGTTCTTCCGTGATAGCCAGGGCCTTTCCAAGTTCTCCCTTCTTCAAATAAGCGTACGCCAGCAAGCCGTAGGAATGTGCTACCGGTCTGTTGCGAACTTCTTCCTGCGCTATTTTCAGCGCTTCCTCCAATTGTTGTGTTTCATCTATAAAAATTGGCACATTGTAAGCGTTGTACATAACGCCGTAGGCAGGGTTTCTTACAGCCCTGAAATAGTCATCAAGATTGGAGAGCCGCGCCATATCATCCCCCATGAAGGACGCGATCTGTGCTTTTAACAGATAATAGTCCGGGGCTTTGTAATGCTTTGTTACGGAATCCAAAATACGCATGGCCTCCTGTGGATTTTTCTCATAAGAGAAGAGAATCCATGCTATGCCCTTTTTGGCATA
The DNA here is from genome assembly GCA_041743425.1 of Zeaxanthinibacter sp. GTDB lineage: Bacteria > Bacteroidota > Bacteroidia > Flavobacteriales > Flavobacteriaceae > JTS-RE37. The sequence continues at coordinate 54,287 of JBGTMS010000211.1, forward strand.
AGCATTCTGTGGATCAATGGCCAGCGCTTTTAAATAATGATTGTAAGAATCTTTAATCCTTCCGGCATGTCCGTAATAGTCGGCAAGGTTGGTATATGCCCAAAGGCGAAGGTCAATATTTTTTGAACCTTCTGCTTTCTTCCTGGCCTTTTCCATAAAGGAAATCGTACTCTCCAGGTCTCCGTGGTGATCGTTCCATTTGGCCAAACGTATGAGGTAGCCAAAATTTGATAGGTCCTTGATACTGTCCAGATACTTTTCAGCCTGTCCATAGTCTCCAAGCTCCATTTGTATATCGAACATCAGGCCCTGGGTTTCCTCAACACCACTGCCCCAGGCTCTGGCTGAGTCGGCAAGCATTTCCGCTTCCCTGAATCGGTGCTGCGAAATGAAATTTCTGGCCAGTGACCGGTAATATCCCGCCTTTCCAATCGCCGCTATTTCCACAGCCCTGCTAAGGGCCTGTTCCGCTTTCTTGAGATAACTAATATCCCCCGTAGCCTGGAAATAGTTATTGTATTGACCCGCAACTACACCAAAACTCAGCAGTTGCATGCTGTCTGGTCTGATTTTGCCATCCCAGAGTTCAAAATATTTTGAAGTGGTACTTACAGGCACGGATTCCAGGTACTTGTCATAATCTTCCCGATGCGTAATCTCCTCTCCACGATAACGCTGACAGGCAAAAACCAGGAAGCAGACAACCACAATGCAGATGTAATTTTTCATGGAATATTCTCTTCTGTGTTGAATGAGTTGAGCTATTTTTTGATAAAGGGAGGATGACAGGCATCCTCCCCTGATCTCTTTTTCATAGTTCGTATTATTCAGGATTTCCTATGAAGGGGAAATCTGTCAAAAGTGTGGCAGTTAAGCCAACGCCATCCGAAGTCAGTCTTGGTAAATCTGAGGTCCCGTCATCGTCAAGATCCTGTCCGCTAAATCTGTCGCCGGTCATTCCACCGAATAAGAGGATAAGTGAAACATCAATGACGTCATCCTGCAGCGCCCGGCCGGTAAGGCCAACTTCATCTCCATCGGGAACCAGGATGTTACCATCCATATCGCTATCAGTGCCAGGATTAAAATAGGTTGTGGGTGCATCAGGAGCCACGTCTAAAACGTCTGCCGCGAGTACGGTGGTCAGTGTCGCTGCATCAAGTCCCAGAATGTTATTTTCATAATTCACATCGGCCGGGTCAAGACCCAACAGACCTGCATATACATCGTGATACGCTTCAAGTCTCGCCTGATAGCCAGCCTGAAAAGTTGCGGCCATTTCAGAAGGGATAGTGACGTTATGCGCGTCTTTCACGCTTGCCTCTCCTTCTACATCAGCTCCGAAGACCGTATTGATACCGGGGCGTCCCATATGATCAACCTGACCATATGTTCCTGTGAAATCAGGAGGTGTCATACCGTCTGGTTCACAGTCATCGCATGAAGGTCCGCCACAGTCAACTCCCGTTTCGTCTCCGTTCATTATACCATCTGTACAAGTTGCAACAGGGTCGGGGGTAGGCGAATCATCATCATTACTGCAGGCAGCTACAAATCCCATGGCAACCAGAGCAAGACCTATATATGTTATTTTATTAAGTTTCATAATTCGGTACTTTTTTAAATTAGTTTTATTGTTTTCTGTTGGTGGTTACCCAGGCCTTATATGCCGGTACGCCCAGGGCATTGGTGGCGGTAGGCGCATCAAGGGAACTGTTTGGGATCTCGACGGCAATAGACAGTGTGTTCGCACCATCAAAGGTATTTGCCGCTTCGCCAGCCGGTAAAAATCCGCCCGGCGCCATTCCCCCGATAACCGCGTTGAACTGGAAGAAGTCAAAAAAGAAAGCATCCTGTCTTGGCCCGGCAAAAAGTTTCACTCCGGCATCGGTAGTCTCAACAACAGCCGTTGCTCCGGAAATTTCCACGTCTCCTAAAGGACTGTCAACAAGAACCTCACTATTCACTCCTGTCTGTACCGCATCGCCCATAAAGAAATACATCTGGCCATCTCTTGGAATTGCCTGTATGACATAATCCTCCACAAGATCACCATCTCCGTCAATATTGATCTCAATAAGCACGTCCTCGTCAAATGTACCATAAGCAAGATCGGGCAGAACGTTGGACTGAACGTCCACTATAAAAGTGGTGTTATCTGACCCCAAAGTAGGTTCAAATGCATAGAAATCTGCAATGTCTGCAGTAGTTCCCATGGAGGAAGGGGCATCAATATGGTCGGCGGCAACCAGAATTCCACCGGCTATCGCTAAGGCGCCCAGACCCCAATAAAGTTTTTTGTTTTTCATCTCTGTTGTTTTTAAAATTCACATTTCAACATACTAACGATGTTTTATAGCCAGGGTTTGCAATTACTTGTTAAATATTTGTTAATTCTAAAACTGATAGATGCTACCCCCTACTTATATATAGGCCTTGCACCACTTTTAATAGCCGTGGTAATTTGGAACATCTGTCCTACAAGACAAGCCTTTGGTTTTTAAAACTTTAAATTCTCTTAAATTCCAGTATTTTTGCACCCGAAATAAACTACGACCTATGAACCCCTCCACAGCAGGCTGGATCGCTAAATACGGCCACGTCGTTTCCAATCGCCAGGATGCTTTTGCTGATTTTGATTCGTTGTATGAAGGGTTGAAGGGGACCGGATTTATTTACGGTATTAACATAGGAACGCCCCTGTTTATTAGTGCGCTTCATGAACTCTCTGAAGATGAAAAAGCAAAGATCAACCTTGTTACCGGCCTGTGGCACACTTACAGACTAGTACATCCCGATAGGGAATTTGGTAGTTTCTTAACCACGGTTCTAGCTTTTTACAGCGCTCTTAAAATCGGCAGGATTTCATTTTTCAACAGGGTTTTTGCCGGCTCCGGGTCATCTGCCCAGCTGGAGAAATTACTGGATTCAAGAATCTACCTCGAAGACAATGTATTCAGCAAGACTTTTAATAATGCCATCACCAATTCCTTACTTTTTATAGACGTGCTTACATTCAGGAAGTATGTAGAGGGCAATGTTGATGTCCGGACATATGCCCAGAGCCTGGAATATATTACCATCAACGTAACGTATCATACATTGCATTTTAAGGAAAGAAACAGGAATGATGAAAAACTCGCCCAGTTATTCAAATCATCGTTAACATTTATTGACCCGGACAATCAGCTTTTTGATGGCACGTACAGGGATCAGATGCAGCACTTTCGCTCCGGCTGGGAAAACAGTTATTTTTTGGACGTGGCTTGTCTGACCCTCTGGGAAGAGAACGGCCTGGAATATAAAGAATCTGAATTCCTCTTTGGAACAGGGAAGGATCTTGGTTTTTCCCCTGATCAAATCCGCGCTGCTATCAACGCCATTACCATATTTTTCGAGGAGAATGCCAAAATAATTCCATTTCTGCAAGATCGGAATTTTCCATTCCAGTTCTATGGCGGCATGTCCAGGATCGTAAATAAACTGATAATGCGAAACAGCAAAAGATTGCAAAAAGAACTTTTGCAAAGCAAGGAACTGATGTATCTACTATCCAAATCAACGGTAAAAGATCTCAGTGTTGAAGAAAAAAGAAAAGTACAGAAACAACTGCTTGAAATATTTAAGAGCATCCCTTCCCTCGCGATATTCATACTTCCGGGAGGGGCTGTTCTCCTCCCACTTGTCATCAAACTGATTCCTCAGTTATTACCTTCCGCCTTTGATGATAACCGCATTGAAAAGCGCCCCTGAAGTCCATATTTGTCACTATAGAATATATCTATAATACATTTCATATCATTATAAATGAATGTTTTAGCTGAATCTATTCTAACCATAGCTTGAAGTCCCTGACACGTTCTCTGCTAACAATGATTTCTTGCTCCTGATAGGTACCAAGTTTGATTTTAAGTCTGGAATTACTATAAGCGATGATGTCTTTAATATGGTGAATATTGATATAGAATTTTCTGCTTACCCGAAAAAAGGTATTTGGCGCCAATTCGGTTTCGAGTTGCTCAAGTGTGGTTTCCAGCAAATAATTTCTTCCTTCCGAGGTGGCGGCATAGGTGCCTTTGTTCTCGCTGTAAAAGCACTGAATTTCGTCGGAATGAAGTATTTTAAGATGCTGTCCTACCCTCGCCGTAAATCTTTTTTTATAAGATCGTTCCAGGGGGTTGACAAGCAATTTCCTGATATCATTAAAATCAAGGGCTATTTTTTGTTCTCCCTGATTTAGTGACTGGAATTTTCGAATGGCCTTATGCAACTCCTCTTCATCAATTGGCTTCAGCAGATAATCTATGCTGTTCAATTTAAAGGCCTGTAGTGCGTACTCATCAAAGGCCGTGGTAAAAATGATCGCACTATGTATTTCTACTCTTTCAAAAATTTCGAAGGAAAGGCCATCCGAAAGTTGGATATCCAGAAAAATGACATCCGGGTGCTCCTGTTTCTCAAACCATGCCACAGACTCTTCAACGGAATGCAACATGGCCAGAACCTCTACCTCAAGCTGTGCCAGAAGACGACACATTCTGCGTGCCGCGGGTTTTTCATCTTCAATTATCAATACCTTCATATATTTCCGTTTACTCGATGATTTATTTCACTTTCAGAGTTTGACGGCGTAAAAGTCAAAACCAGGGAACCAGGAAGTGAGCTGCTATTAAAGGTGATCCATCCGCTCCCGGATAATTGGCCTGCCTTTAACAGGAGCCTTTAAATCCCTTATATAGCAGAAGATTACAGCGTTTAATACTTGTATTACATCATTTAAATTTATCTGCCTGTTTTTTTTCCTCCTCCATGTACTTGGCAATCTGGCGCTTCTCCCAGTTTTTATTGAGAAACGGGTGATAGTCAAAGGCTTTTAAGGCGTGGAAACCCAGGCCCAGTCCCCAAAGCGCCCAGGTGGCAAAAGTTCCAATATCAAAAAAAGCATCACTCAGCGATTCTCCGTTATAGTAATTCTGCATGACCTTATTTACTGTAATGAAGGTGTTGACAAGGAGATAAATACTTAAATGGATATAAAAGCCCTTCAATATCTCTACTTTTTTCCGGGCTCCTTTCAGCTTCTGATCTTCTATACTTTCCATAGCCTGTCTGTTATTGGGTATTATTCCCATTTATTGGTTCGTTCCTCCTGTTCCATAAATTCACGGATTTTCCGATTCTCCCAGTCCTTGTTAAAAAACGGGCTCAGATTAAAGATGGAAATAGCATGAAAAAATATCCCGATTCCCCAGCCAAAGGCGGCCCACAGGAACCACATATAGCGCCATTCATTGGTCCAGTAATTGATAATTGCCAGGAGCGGAATGATGATAAGGTAGGAAGTAAGGTGTCCATAAAACTTTTTGAGAATATCCACTCTTTCTCTGGCTCTCAGATACTTACTTTCCTTGTTGAAGTTGTCCATTATTATACCTTTTAAATAGTAACTAGAATTTTATTAGCTTGTCTGTCAATTCTACCTTATATCCGTCATAGCTTGCCCAAATATGGGTTTTAAGGGTTGAATATTAATAGCAGACAACCACAGCCAGTCCGCTTAAAAATCGTCATTCTCCATGAGCTCCCTGATCTTTTTCTCTTCCCAGCGTTTCCCCCAAAGTGGATTATACCCATAGGCTTCCATCCCATGCATTAACAGACCAAATCCCCAGCCAAGTGACGGAAAAATCACCCATACAAAATCGGTGGTCTTAAAATTGAGCCATGCCAGAATGGGTATGACGATGCAATAAGCCGTGAGATTACCATAGAAGCCTTTTATGGCCTCTACACGTTCCTTTGCCTTCAGATAGCGCTTGTCCTGGATATAGGTTTGTTGCGTTTCCATGATTGAAATTTTTTTGGTTAGTATGGGAAGTGAAACACTAAATGCTTCCTTCGTTTTCTGAATGTCCACCGTTTTGTCCGAGAGGATATGATATCGCTGTTGTATATTTCTTAAACCCACACCGCTGCCTTTTTTCAGCACTTCTTTTTCCTGCAGATTGTTACTGACGATCAAGCGCCCTTCTCCTTCGCTAACAGTAATCCGAAGAGGTTTGGCCGACGTCACAATATTGTGCTTCACCGCATTCTCGAGTAATAATTGCAAAGACAGGGGTACGATTCTTGCTTCAGGATGTTTACTGGTCATCGGGATATCGAAAACAATACTGTCCTCAAACCGCATTTTCAATAATTGCACATAGGTTCTGGCGAATTCAAGCTCTTCATCAATGCTCACCAAATCTTTATTTTTTTGTTCAAGAACATACCTGTAAACCTTTGACAATGAAGTAGTAAATTTTTGAGCCTGTCTGGGATCTTCGTCGATAAGGCTGGAGAGCACATTCAGGCTATTAAATAAAAAGTGCGGGTCGAGTTGATTTTTTAAGGCGTCAAATTTTGCTGAAGCCGCACCTGCAATGATCTTTTGCTCTTTCACCTTGCCTTCCTGCCAATGCTTGTAAAAACTAATGGCATGATACAAGACGGACAGCAGGCTGATTCCAAGTAATACAAGTAAATAATAGACTTTTACCTCTCCCGCCATGAATTGTTGCCAGTTCTCATTGTACATGCCTATCTCAACACCCATCCTTATCAGGAAAATAACGGTCATTGACAAAACGATGTTCCCAAGAGCGGCCAGCACACTTCTGTATTTACCGTATTTTAGAAAGAGCCGGCTATTATTGACATATCGAAGGAAGGCAGAATTGGTCCATGTGAGAATCAGCCCATAAAGCAGGTAATATTGTACGGATGTAAAAAAATTACCATCCATTATTAGGGACTGCCCGCCAAGAAGTCCTATCCCTACAGCAATGGCAGTGAGTACAATCCCGGATACAATTCCCAGTAGGAATGTTTTAAATAAATATTTCATCTTCAGCAGTTCCGTTTTTCTTCACTTTATCAGTTGAGGATCTCTAAAAAATGGCCAACCATCCTTCCCGTGTTCTCAATGGTACCTCCAGGTTTGTTTCAATGCATAAAGCAGACGTCTCATCTATGTACCTCTGGCCATTTTTCTTAGCAAATTCCTGGGATATTCGGATTAAGAATGATTATCGAGTATAAAATTGCAGAAAAACAGTTAACTGTCAAAGAAGCCATTACTGAAATGTGGATTTTACAGGATCAAATGTAATTGGAAGCGTATCAACAGAAAACCCTCAACTTAAAGGTGAGGGTTTCGGACAGCTGGCAGACAGGAACCTAATTTTTAAAGAAGGGTAGCAATTGTTCATTCAGTTCCTGACTATGCGTAATATTCAGTCCATGAGGTGCTCCGGAAATGATTTTGAGTTTACTTCCTGAAATGCCAGCCGCAGCCTGCCTTGCCGAAGTTTCCAGGGGTACGGTGGCATCTGCGTCCCCATGTATTATAAGCACGGGAACCGTTATATCTTTCAATTCTTTCCTGAAATCGGTATCCATCCAGGCCCTGGCAGTTTCGATGGTGGCCCTTGGGGAGGCGGGTGCAGAAATGCTGAAGTCGTATTCGAGCTGTGCGGCACTCACTGAATTCTCGCTTTTGTTATAATTATAGAATCCCTGATGGAATTTTTTAAGAAAGCCTACCCGGTCATCTGCCAGTGCTTTTAGTATGTCCTTAAGATCCTTTTCAGGCACGCCTTCAGGATTGTCCTCTTTCTTTTTCATCAATGGGATGATGGAACTAACCAATACGGCCTTCTTTATCCTGGCTTCGCCGTATTCTGTGATATAACGGACCACTTCTCCCCCACCCATGGAAAAACCGACAAGGATACAGTCGTTTAATTTCAACTGTACAATCAGTTCATTCAGGTCCGAAGCGAGGGTAGAATAATCATAATCTCCCCAGGGACGGGAAGACTTTCCAAAGCCGCGGCGATCGTAAGTGATGCATCTATGACCGGATGAGACTAAGGGGCCGACCTGAGATTCCCAGGAACTGCCGCTTAATGGCCATCCGTGGATGAGGATAACGGGCTTACCTTGTCCATAATCTTCATAGTATATGGATACTTTTTCCTTCCCGGTCGAATTTTCTATATAAGGCATATCATTTGATATTTAGATGAGTTGCAAGCTAGGATGTTGTTGGGGAGGAGGTGGACGCGATCGGCCTTATTTTGTGCTGATTTGGAGTAATGCAGGCTGTGTGAACAGTTCTCAAAGCGCTGATAGATCGCCGCCAGTATAATTGGTTATACTGATATTTTCTACCTTACCACAAATTTCCTTTCTATGTATATTCCGTTACAGTATAAAAATGAAAATCTGACGGAGGTGAGAGACTTCCTTCGAAACAATGCTTTTGGAATTCTAGTGAACCAGGTCAATGGAAAATTATGGGCATCGCATATCCCTCTGGAACTCGACACCGATCCTGAGGGGCATGATGTCCTGATCGGACATGTTGCGAAGGCCAATCCACAATGGTCATCTTTTGACGCTTCCGAAGAAGTGCTTTGCATTTTTAATGGCCCGCACTCCTATGTTTCGTCCTCCTGGTACCGGGAAGAAGAGGTGCCCACCTGGAATTATATTGCTGTGCATGTCTATGGTAGCCTGGAGATACTCAGTGCATCTGAGGTTCTTACATCGCTGGAAAAACTTGTTGACAAATATGAAAGGAATTCAGAAAAACCAATAGCCCTCTCGACCCTTTCAGACAGGACCCTGAGACAAGTTCGGGGGATTGTTGGTTTCAGAATCCGGATACGCGATATTCATGCGGCTTCCAAATTATCACAGGGAAGGCCCGAAGATCATTTAAGAATTATTGAAGAACTGGAAAAAACCGGACAGAGCGGTGCTCTGGACACGGCCCGGTCCATGAGAAACAATCAGTCCCTGAAGGAACAAACGGATAAGCAGGCTGCAGGGACGAGTGAACTCCCCGAATAGAACGGTAGCCCGGCCGAAGCGTGCCCCCAGGGTAAAAAATGGGCAGAAAGAAGGTCCGGAAAACAGCCAGGGTTGGGGTAAACACCTCAAAATGTATTGGCTTGGGATCGGGTTATTTAAGCTAAGCTGAGAGTGTTCAATCGCTTTCCGATCTAATAAATTCATGTAATATTGCCCTATGTTGAGAAATATAGATCTTCGGGTAGCTTTAAAGGAAGCGTCTGAACCAGACATCCTCGAAAAAAAGGTCTCCCGTCTGCTTGGTACTTCAATATCCGATCTGGAAATCAAGGTGCTGCGGAAATCTGTCGATGCAAGGAAAAAGGACATCTATTTTAATTACAAACTTGCCGTATATATCGGGGAGCCTGTAATTCAGGAAACAATAACATTTCCTTACCAGGATGTCAGTCGGGGCAGAGCCATTCATATTATAGGTTTTGGTCCGGCCGGAATGTGGGCGGCTCTGCGTTGTCTGGAACTTGGCTTTAAACCAGTTGTTCTGGAGCGCGGCAAAAAAGTGAGAGAAAGAAGAAGGGATCTCAGAGCCATCAATCAGGATCATCATGTGAATCCCGACTCCAATTACTGCTTTGGGGAGGGTGGCGCTGGCACCTATTCGGATGGCAAACTCTATACAAGAAGCCTGAAAAGAGGCGATGTACGAAGTGTTTTTGAACGCTTTGTTTACCATGGCGCTACTCCCGGGATTCTCGCCGAATCCCATCCTCATATTGGGACCAATAAACTCCCTCAAATTGTTGAGAATATCAGGGAAACCATCCTTAGGTTCGGGGGAGAAATACATTTTGAACAAAGGGTTACTGAATTTATCCTGAACGGCCGGATATTAAAGGCGATACAGCTGAGTAGCGGCCAGGAAATGACAGTGGAGAGGGTCATTCTCGCCCCAGGCCATTCAGCCAGGGACATCATAGAACTACTCCACCGCAACAAGATGGCCCTTCAACCGAAATCTTTTGCAATGGGGGTTCGGGTAGAACATCCGCAATACATCATCGATGGTATTCAATACCATTGCAAAGACGAGCGGCATCCGCTGTTGCCCGCAGCTTCGTATAGTCTGGTGGAGCAGGTCAGGGAACGTGGCGTATACTCATTTTGTATGTGTCCGGGTGGGTTTATTGTTCCTTCCGCCACCGCTGCTGGTGAGGTAGTGGTCAACGGCATGTCGCCTTCCAAAAGGAACAACAGCTTCGCCAACTCAGGGATGGTGGTGGCCATCGATGTAGACAGGGATCTGAATGCTTATTCGGATTTTGGGGCATTACGCGGTCTGGAATTTCAAAAAAACCTGGAAAAGCTGGCCTTCCAGGCCGGGGGCAGGACACAGGCAGCTCCGGCTCAGCGGCTAACGGATTTTGTCGAGGGAAGTTTGTCCGAGACCCTGAATCCTACTTCCTACCAGCCGGGACTGACGTCAGCTCCTCTTCATTCGCTTTTACCTAAAGTAATTGGGTCGAGGTTGCGTGACGGATTTAAGATTTTTGACGCAAAAATGAAAGGGTACCTCACCCATGAAGCCAATGTGGTGGGGGTTGAGTCACGCACCTCTTCAACAGTGACCATTCCAAGAAACCACGCTCTGGAGCATCCGGAAATTGCAGGTTTATTCCCTTGCGGCGAAGGTGCAGGTTACGCCGGCGGCATTGTCTCCGCAGCGATGGACGGAGAACGTTGTGCCAATGCAGCTATTGGCTCCCTTCGCGCGATTGCTGTGTAATGTCAGTTGCAATAAAGGCTGCGATGCAAAATGGATTTTGAACTGTGTCCTGGGGTAGTACGATAAAGGGGAAAGATATTTTTTGGCAGGTCGATCAGCTTTCATACATTTAAACCCGGGTCTCCAAAACGACAGCCCTCACAGCTGAAAGAACCTCGAGTGACCATCTCAGAAAGTTATAAACTACCACGATGAAAAATTACCCATATTTTATCCTAATCTTTTTAAGCCTTGCAGGACTGCAGGCACAAAATTCATCTCCTCTTGAACTTCTTGATGTATTCAGCATGGAATATGTTTCGGATCCCCAAATTTCTCCGGATGGCAGCAGGATCATATATGTCAGAAATTTTAAAGATGTGATGACCGACAGGAATCTGTCGAACCTATGGATGGTTAATTTTGACGGCAGCTCAAACAGGCCTCTCACCTCTGGGAACAATAATGACATCTCACCAAGATGGTCGCATGATGGTGAGAAAATCATTTATAAATCGAATGTCCATGACGATAAAATGAAATTGTATTTGATGTGGGTCGACACCAGGGAAACCACAGTGCTTACCAATTCTCCCGGCACCCCCGGTGCCGTAAGCTGGTCGTGGGACGACACGTATCTGGCATTCACCATGTTTGTTCCCAAGGAAGCGAAATCGATTGTTAAACTTCCTTCAAAGCCTGAAGGAGCTACCTGGAACAAACCTCCTATTTATATTGACCAGATGAATTACAGAGGAGATGGGCAGGGGTATAATAAAAGTGGGAATGAACAGCTTTTTGTTGTTTCTACAGACGGAGGCACCCCAAGACAACTCACAGATACTGAAGATGACCATGGGGCACCTGTCTGGTCCAGAGATGATAAGGCACTTTATTTTTCTGCCAACCTTAGGGAGGAACATGACCTGGACCCGGTAAATTCGGAAATATATAAGATTACGCTGAATGATGGAGTTGTGACCGAGCTTACCAAAAGGCAGGGACCGGATTTCGGTGCGGAAGTATCCCCGGATGGAAATTCTATGGCTTATCTGGGTTTTGATGATAGGTACCAGGGATATCAGGTGACCAGGTTGTATACGATGAACCCGGATGGAAGTTCGGTTAAAATGCTTTCAGGGGAATTCGACCGGGATGTTTCAGGAATCTCCTGGGCTGACGATGGAAAAGGCCTGTACTTTCAGTACGATGAGGAAGGTGATACGAAAATCGGACATATAAACACCTCGGGCAAAGTCACTCCCATTACAGAGAACCTGGGGGGGCTCTCGCTGGGCAGGCCCTATAACCAGGGAGCCTTCTCCGTGGCTAAAAATGGAAAGATCGCTTTTACATTGGGAGGTACGGAACATCCTGCAGACCTGGCCACTTTTTACAAGGACGCTCCCAACCGCATCACAGATTTAAATGAAGACTTGTTTTCTTTCAGGAAGTTGGGCAAGGTGGAAGAAATGAGCTGGAAATCCTCGTTTGATCAGCGAAAGATCCAGGGATGGCTGGTAACTCCGCCGGACTTTGACCCGTCAAAAAAATATCCGCTTATTCTGGAGATTCACGGGGGGCCCTTCCAAAGTTACGGCAGCGTATTCTCCGCTGAAATTCAGCTATACGCGGCGGCAGGATACGTGGTGTTGTACACGAATCCGAGAGGTAGTACCAGTTACGGGGAGGAGTTCGGAAATCTTATCCATCATGATTACCCCAATCATGATTATGAAGACCTTATGTCCGGTGTGGATGCAGTGATCGAAAAAGGATTTGTGGATCCGGAAAACCTCTTCGTCACAGGAGGAAGTGGCGGCGGGGTGCTTACCGCCTGGATCATTGGAAAGACAGACCGTTTCAAAGCCGCCGTTGTGGCCAAACCGGTTATTAACTGGTATAGCTTTGTTCTTTATTCCGACAGTCCCGGATTCTTTTATAAGTATTGGTTCGCCAGCAAACCATGGGAAGATCCTGAATCCTATCTGAAACGCTCCCCGATAACATATGTAGGGAATGTCAAAACACCCACAATGCTTCTTACCGGGGAGGATGATTTCAGAACTCCCATTGCGGAATCAGAACAATATTATGCGGCTTTAAAACTGCAGAAGGTGGAAACGGCCATGGTAAGAATTCCCGGAGCTTCCCATGAAATAGCTGCAAAACCCAGCAATCTCATAGCCAAGGTTGCCAGTGTACTTGCCTGGTTTGACAAATACAATGGCGCTGAAAAGAATGGAACAACTGCAGGAATGAAATAATACAAAAACGTCGGGGAAAATCTACTGCGCAGGCAGCACTCCACGGATTTCGCTTAAAGGTTCAATCTTGTGATTTTCATAAATCAGATCCCCTGATAATTTCTATGGTCACTCCTTCGTGGACAGCACCCGTCTTTATTGGAATTACCAAGCAGGTAGGATCATAAGGTATTCGCGAACGAATTAAATTAAAAAACTCGTATATTTAGGTACCTAGTTACGTAAACAGGATTACAAATGATTTTGGACGAAGCAGGACCACTCGCCTTGGGGAGTCGGTTGCGGCGGTTGAGTGAAAGACTCACAGAAGATGCCGCGAGTATTTACAAAGCTTATCAGACGGAACTGAAGCCAAAGTGGTTTCCGGTTTTTTATGTTTTATCAGGTCATGGTACTATGCCTGTCACAACGCTGGCAGCAGAAATCGGTCATTCCCATCCTTCAGTTTCGAAAATTGTAAGAGAAATGTTAGTTGCCGATCTGGTAAAACAGCACTCAGACCCCCATGATGGCCGCAGGAATCTGGTGGGTCTGTCGGCAAAAGGTATTGATCTTTCACTGAAGATATCGGATCAGTATACTGATGTGCAGGAAGCACTGCTGAGCCTGTTTGACCAAACCAGACACAATGTCTGGAAGGCCCTGATAGAATTCGAATATATGCTGGAACAGCAATCCCTGCCCGAGAGAGTACTGGCATGCAGGAAAAGGCGGGAATCACCACAGGTCCGTGTCATCCCTTATATTCCCGAATACAGAAGCGATTTTAAGCGGCTCAATTCCCAATGGATCAGTACCTATTTTATAATGGAGGCTCTGGATCATCAGGTTCTGGATCACCCGGAATCCTATATAATTGATCGTGGAGGGCATATCCTGGTTGCCCTATATAAGGAACAGGCTGTAGGTGTTTGTGCTCTGATCCCTTTAGAATCCAGCGAATATGATTTTGAACTTGCCAAGATGGGTGTGGCGCCCGAAGTCCGCGGCTTAGGGATTGGGTGGAAGCTGGGCCGAGCGATCATTGAAAAAGCCAAAGCGCTGGGCGCCCGTAGCCTGTATCTCGAAAGCAATACTGTACTGGAACCCGCCATAGCCCTCTACCGGAAGCTGGGCTTTAAAAAGATAAATGGTGGGCCCTCCCCCTATAAACGGAGCAATATACAGATGGCTCTGACCCTTGTATCCTCAGATGCACCACCGGAATAGTCATAAATTAATAGTATATCAAGTGCAATCGCTATAAATAATATTGATAGTTTTCTTATTTTTATAGACACACTTCAACCTATGACCATAACCCAGCTTCAGTATGTACTCGCAGTAGCAGAATACCGCAATTTTACGCTTGCCGCAGAAAAAAGTTTTGTGACGCAGCCTACCCTCAGTATGCAGGTTCAAAAACTGGAAGAGGAACTGGAGATTCAAATATTTGACCGTAGCAAGAAGCCCATCTCAATTACCGATGCCGGGAGTAAAATTGTTTCCCAGGCCAAGAATATTGTAAATGAAGCGGCCCGGATCAAAGACATTGTAGACCAGGAAAAAGGATACATTGGCGGAGAATTTGTACTGGGAATCATTCCAACAGTGATGCCTACCCTGCTTCCGATGTTTCTTAAAAACTTTATTACGAGATATCCCAGAGTCAATCTAATTATTAAAGAACAAAGTACGGAACACCTGATCAGAAATATACAAAATGGTCATTTGGATGCCGGAATAGCAGCGACGCCTCTGGAAATAGAATTTATTAAGGAATGGCCTTTATATTATGAACCTTTCGTCGGTTATGTGCCACAAAATCATCGACTTAGTGATAAAAAGGATATCAGCCCTGAAGATCTTGATATCTCCGATGTGCTTTTGTTACAGGATGGCCATTGTTTCAGGGATGGTGTTATCAACCTATGCAAATCCAGCAAAAATTACAGTATGGAACATTTTCAGCTACATAGCGGGAGTTTCGAAACTATGGTCAATCTGGCTGACGAAGGACTGGGGATGACTCTTTTACCATATCTCAATACCATGGAACTTGATGCTGTTAAGAAAAAAAATCTGAAATATTTCAGAGAGCCGCCACCTGCCCGTGAGGTCAGTCTGATTTATCATAAGAAGGAACTTAAGATCCAGATAACCCAGGCCCTGAGAGATATTATTTCCGGTATTGTCAGAGGAGCAATAACCTTTCAGGATGTGAAGATCATCAGTCCTGTTAACAAAAAATAGCGTCACATACGCTGGTTCTAAGCAGATCCAGCCTGAAACAGGGCAGTAAAAGGTAGCATGAAAAGAGATAGGCGCAAAGCAAACTTTGAGCCGCCAGAGAAGAGGTGCAAAGAAAAAGGCCACCTTTGGTGGCCTTAAGTTAACTTTTTAAGTAAATCAGACTTGGCTGCAATTCCGGTTTATCGTTAATAAATTGCAACAACCACTTTTTCAATTCTTCAATTTCACCGGGTAATAGTCTGGAAAGCGCCTTTTTAAGTTCCTTGCTGAATAATTTAGCATCAAAACTTACTTTTTGGAGAACAGTTTTGGTGTACTCCAGCATAGCTCTAGCCATATTCTCAGATTGTTTAGTTAGACAGTTACTACGAAATTAACCAAAAAAAGGTGAAAATTATTGTGCACGAGACGTTAAAAAAAATAAATTCATGTTAAAGAATCCTGTCCATTGCCTCTAAAAAACCCACTCTCGACGATTATTCAACCGAACCTTCCGTTGTTGATATTGATTTATTTAATGCTGTACGGATGTTCTTCCCGGAAGCAAAGGATGTTCCAGAAAGTGTTGGAAAGAGATCACAAAGAGACGGCTGCTATACATCACTTCAGAGGCATTATGATCTACGATCCGGAAACACGGGATACGCTGTACAGTGAATACAGTGATCGTTACTTTACCCCCGCCAGCAATGCCAAGATCTTTACCCTGTATGCGGCGCTCCGTCTGATACCGGAGCGTATTCCTGCCTTGCGATATAACTTTGAAAATGATACGCTGTTTATTGCCGGCACCGGAGATCCCACGCTAATGCATCCCTATTTCCGGGACACTACACTGATCCATTTTGTAAAAAGTTACCGTAATATCGCTGTGGTAGAAGGTGATTTCCGGGATACCAAGTTAGGTCCGGGCTGGGCCTGGGAGGATTATGACGGATATTATGCCCCCGAAAGAAGTGCACTCCCACTATATGCCAACGTGGTGCGTATTCATAATGTTCCCGAATTCAGGGTAATACCCGAATATTTTAATGACAGTGTTCGCCGTATCTCCTTTACCATGAATAGAAAACGGGACCGAAATAGCTTCTTTTTTGATCCTTCGCGTGGTGACACTTTGGATATACCATTTTTGACGGACAGCACCCTGACCAATAACCTGCTTTCCGGGATCCTTGCAAAAAAGGTCATTCACCATCCACATAGGCCCGGGAAAA
>JBGTMS010000212.1:0-26998 GCA_041743425.1 Zeaxanthinibacter sp.
GGGAAGTTGAGAAGATGTCAAAATCCAAATACAATGTGGTGAGCCCTGATGCCATTTGTAAAGATTTCGGTGCCGATTCGCTGCGGCTGTATGAGATGTTTCTCGGTCCGTTGGAACAATCAAAACCTTGGAATACGGCGGGTATCACCGGAGTGCATTCCTTTCTGAAGAAATTCTGGAGGCTCTATCATTCTGGTCCCGGGGAAACCTTTTATGTGTCAGAAACTTTGACCGACAGCAAGGAGGGAGCCTCCGATGAAAATCGTAAGACCCTTCATAAAACGATTAAAAAAGTAGCGGAGGATATAGGGAATTTCTCATTTAATACCTCGGTTTCCACTTTTATGATCTGCGTTAACGAACTGACCTCACGGAATTGTACGGCACGGGAGATACTGGAACCCTTACTTATCTTAATTTCTCCCTATGCCCCGCATATTGCAGAAGAATTATGGGAGAAACTGGGTCACAGCCAATCCATTTCTACGGCAGAATTTCCGGATTTTAAACAGGAATTTCTGGAGGAAACCAGCAAGGAGTATCCCATTTCCTTTAATGGAAAACTGCGGTTCACAATGGAATTATCCCTCGATCTTTCCAAAGATGAAATTGAGGAGGCCGTAATGGCGCATGAGAAAACCCGGGAGCAACTTAAAGGTCGCAGCCCGAAAAAGATAATCGTGGTACCCGGAAAAATTGTTAATATCGTCGGTTGACCTACTATCTGTACACAGCTGATTTTACCGCTGATCAAAGACTGCCAAACGTATTAAAACAGTATATTATAGATCATCATGGAATCAATTGAAATACTTGGGCTCGTAGCCGGCATCTTGACCACATCTGCATTTGTGCCTCAGGTTTATAAAAGCTGGATAGAAAAATCTACCAGAGATATCTCTGTCATCATGTATCTCGTAATCGTTGCCGGAACAGTGCTTTGGTTTATCTATGGGCTCTACCATGAAAGCCTGGCTATCATTCTTGCCAATGGGGTAACCGCTATTCTTGCAGCCACTATGGTTGTTCTGAAGTTGATGTATAAATAATAATTCCGACAACCCCCCCCCAATAGAAGGGGGTCACTTCCGAAATATTACTTATTTTCCTACCTTACCCCCTGTATTTAGACGATTATATTTCTTTTAATGTTATTTAAATTGCAACTTTGGCAATTCAAACGAATTGATAGGAAAGATGACAGTAGGTGTACCCAGGGAAATAAAAAATAATGAGAGCCGGGTGGGCATGACACCGGCCGGTGTATTTGAACTTCTAAAACATGGTCATAACGTATATGTGCAATCCGGGGCAGGGGAAGGTAGTGGGTTTTTAGACGCGGATTACCAGAATGCCGGAGCGGTAATACTCGATTCGATGGCAGATATTTACAGTATAAGTGAATTAATTGTGAAGATCAAAGAGCCCATTGAAGCGGAATTTGAGCTTGTACGGGAAGGCCAGATTTTATTTACCTATTTTCATTTTGCATCAAGTGAAGTATTGACAAAAGCCATGATCAGAAGCAGATCGGTTTGTATCGCCTATGAAACAGTGGAGGATGATGAAGGAACCCTTCCGCTGCTAACTCCTATGTCCGAAGTGGCCGGAAGGATGGCCATCCAGCAGGGAACCAAGTATCTGGAAAAGCCTGTAAAAGGTCGCGGAGTGTTGCTGGGTGGTGTCCCCGGGGTGCCTCCTGGAAGGGTTCTGGTGCTTGGGGCAGGGGTCGTGGGCATTCAGGCTGCTAAAATGGCAGCAGGTCTTGGGGCTCATGTGACTATCCTCGATATAAATATGAAACGCCTCCGTTATGTTAATGATGTGATGCCCAGCCATGTAGTGACGGAATTTTCCAATGAATACAACATTCGAAAGCATATTAAAACACACGATCTGATAGTTGGCGGTGTTCTGGTAAAAGGAGCCAAGGCGCCTTATCTGATTACCCGTGATATGCTGAAGGACATGCGCCCAGGCACGGTCATTGTGGATGTGGCGGTCGATCAGGGAGGTTGTGTTGAAACCACTCGTCCCACCACTCATGAGGATCCGGTGTATATTATTGATGACGTAGTGCATTATTCCGTAGCTAATATGCCCGGGGCAGTTCCATATACCTCTACAGTAGCACTAACCAATGTAACCCTTCCCTATGTTCTGAAACTGGCCAACCTTGGATGGCAGGGAGCATGTGAATCGGACAATTCACTTAGAAAGGGAATGAATATTGTTCATGGGGAGGTAGTCTATAAGGAGATCATTGAGGCATTTCAATGGGATCCTGAAGTGATGGCTTAGTACATTTTGTCAGGTTCGTATTTCTTCGCCGTGCTGTCTAATGTCATTTACTACTTTGGCCAAGTATTTGCTATATTAATCGTAATTTTATAATAGTTAAAAGATAAAATTATGATGGGATATTATATAATGATCGGAGCGATCGCGCTGATCAGCTGGCTGGTTAGCAATAAACTAAAATCCAAATTCCGCCATTATTCCAAAGTGCATCTCCGCAACGGCATGAGCGGTGCGGAAATTGCGGAAAAAATGCTGGCGGATAATGGTATCCGCGATGTCAAAGTGGTTTCTGTGGCAGGGATGCTCACAGATCATTACGATCCCCGGAGCAAAACCGTGAATCTCAGCGAAGGCGTCTACAGCCAGCGTAACGCAGCGGCAGCCGCAGTAGCCGCCCATGAATGCGGCCATGCCGTGCAACATGCGCAAGCCTATGAATGGCTGACCATGCGTTCCAAATTGGTGCCGGTGGTAAGTGTAACCTCAGGAATGTCTATGTGGGTGGTGTTTGGAGGCCTCATGCTGGGGGCTGCCGCAGGGATAGGTCTGGGTTTTTATATAGCGGTGGCAGGCCTGGTGATGATGGGACTGGCAACATTGTTTAGTTTTATCACACTCCCTGTAGAATATGATGCCAGTAATCGTGCCCTCGCCTGGTTACAGAACAAAAATATGGTCAGCCCGGAAGAATACAAGGGCTCCGAAGATGCTTTAAAATGGGCAGCACGTACCTATTTGGTTGCAGCGATTGGCTCTCTGGCTACCCTGTTCTACTTTGCGTTACAGGTTTTCGGCAGCAGGGATTGATCGGAACTAACAGAGGTATATCCTGTCTGTTTGGATAATGATTTTACCGAAGCATAACGGTATAAAACCTTTAATGCGGCAGAATTGCAGTCAATACTGTGATGGTGGAAACGAAAGGGCGGATAAAGCTCGCAGATGTATTAAACCTTCAGCTGTTGCGGAAAGCCTTTATAGGCCTCTTTCATCATCCGGTAAATGACAACCTGATCAGGGAGTTCCCCGAAGAACCAAGGCACCCATGGCGCTTACAATATTAAAGGAGGAACTGGTGGGAATGACATCCGGATTCCATTACGTGCATCCGGATAAGGTGGGTCAGCTGTTTATTAATGAAGTTTCAGTACTGGAGGATTTCCGGAACATGACCATAGCACGGGCATTGGTATCGTTTCTTATCAGACATGGGAAAAGTTGGGTTGCTGTGAAGCATTAGTGCTGACTGAGAATCAGAATGAATCGGCCATAAGGCCCTATGAAGCGTCAGGGGGTTTCCGCGATTCGAATTTGATCGTGATGATCAGTTTCAGATGATTCCATTACGTATAACCAATTGCTCCCGGGATTACACTTGAGTACATTGTGGTCTTTTCAGATGCTGATTTGCCGGTCAATCTGCTGGTTCAGGGAGATAAAGGTTTCTGTTCGGGAAACACCGTCTATTTGCTGAATTTTCTTATTCAGGACATGCATCAGGTGCTCATTGTCCCTGCAGAGTACTTTGATGAGTATGGACCAGTTCCCTGTGGTATAATGACATTCAAGTACTTCGGGAATTGTTTCCAGTTCCTTTACTGCTTTGGGATTGCTCATCGCTTTGTCCAGAAAAATTCCTATATATGCCATCGTTGTATATCCCAGTTTTTTAGGATTGATAACGAATTTTGAGCCGGCAATCAGTCCGGATTTTTCGAGCTTTCGTAACCTTTGATGAATTGCAGCGCCTGAAATTCCAATATTGCGGGCTATTTCCAGAATGGGTTTGCGTGCATCCTGCATAAGAAATCGAAGGATCTTTTTATCGATCCCATCCATGGTTATCTGGCCTTCTGAAGACTTCATGCTAGCTTTTATTAGGAGAGATAAAGATACCACAAATGATCAGATCAACCGGCCACCGAATCTGGGTTATAGCCAAGGTAAGGAACTTCATATTCCCGGAATTGTACCCCGTAGGTTTCCAGTTCTGCTAGAATAGGGGTATAAATTTCACTGCTGGTAGGAATTTGCACCCCAGTGGTTGTGATCTTATTATTGAGCATCAGCAAGGTTGCCATGGCGACCGGCAGCCCTACGGTCCTGGCCATCGCTGTATGGGTTCTGTTTTCTCCAAGAACCACCATATTGGCATCAAGTTGCCGTTTCTTACCCTGCAGCTCATAACCAAATTTGTGATACATCACAATCATGTCTTTGTCGTTATCAGACAGTGACCAGCTATCCTCAAGTATATATTGAAGGATCCTGGCCGGAGTTGCTTTTTTCAGCGGTATCAACTTGCGGGTGTCGAATAATTGCAATTCCAGCAATTTATACCACATGATATCGTCCTGATCTATTTTGAGGTAGTGCCGTAATTTAAGCTCCACCGTATCCGTCGGGGAATAGGGCAGAAAGAGATTCGTAAATGCCCTGTATGACATGCCTTCTGAATCTTCAATAACATAACTATCATCGGTCATGCCCAATTGGACAAACATATTCCACGCCTTGGAAAAACCTACCCTTCTCATCGTTCCCCTGTAAAGTGTCAACACGTCCTGCAGCCCGTAGGCCTCCCGGTATTTCAGGGAATCGCGATTGGCATAGGCTTCAAAGGTGCCATAACCGGCAATGTTCATGAATTCTGTCCTTCTGAACAATCGGTGATATGGTATATATTTATAGGTTCCCTCCTGAATGAATTTGGCAGTGCCACCCTGTCCTGCAACTACGACATTTCTGGGATTCCAGGTAAATTTGTAGTTCCACAGGTTGGAATCGCTCTCAGGGGCAATCAACCCACCCGTGAATGACTCAAAAAGCAGCATTTTTCCTCCTTCTGATCGGATTTTCTCAATAATCTTCATGGCGCTCATGTGATCAATTCCGGGATCCAGACCGATCTCATTCATGAATATCAATCCTTTATTCCTGACCTCGTGATCCATGGCCCGGATTTCATCACTGACATAGGAAGCTGTTATTAGGTTTTTCCCAAAGGTGATACAGTCCCCTGCGATCATCCCATGCATTTGGGCGGGCAACATAGACACCACGATATCTGCTTCCTTCACTGCCATTTTTCTTGCTGGGTCATCAAAGACATCCAGGGTGGTGGTTGTGCAGCAGGGATGGGATTTTATCGTGTCGGAAAAGTTTTCGGGATTCAGGTCGGCAAGGTGTACATGTAATGATTCCTCAGATGATTTTTCAAGGAAATAATCCAATAAATAGGAGGTTGATTTTCCGGCTCCCACTACGAGAATTCTTCTGGACATCCAGCGTTGGTTTTTTAAAATAACGCTGGCTAAGGTATCAAATTGTTACATTTACAAAAAATGGAGGAGTTTAAGTTATGAACAAAACAATTGGGTGTGCCGCTGTATTCTTTGGACTGCTGGCCGTTGTTTTCGGGGCTTTTGGGGCTCACATCCTAAAGGAGTATTTAACCAACGAAAACCTTCAAATATTTGAAACCGGGGTGAGATACCAGATGTATCATTCACTCCTGCTGTTATGTCTCGCAACCACATCCATAGTGGAGACAGCCCGGAAGAACTGGATATTTTACCTGATCAGCGGGGGCATACTCTGTTTTTCATTTTCCCTCTACCTAATTGCCACCGTGTCTTTAACCGGTCTGGACAGCAGTCTTTTTGGTCCGATCACTCCTCTTGGCGGTATTTTACTTATTGCAGGGTGGGCACTTTTGGGTTACCGATTTTTTAGGTATTTGAACTAATCCGTAAGATAAAGAGGCCCGATGGGTCGTATTTTATGTAGTTTTGCAGAAACAAATTCTGTTTACTATGACGACATACGATCCCATTACGAAATCGATTTCGCTACTGGAATATGGACTTAAGAATGAGCAAATACATTACCAGTTATCTCCTGAAGAGCTTCATGATATAAGCGTCGCGAGAGGGATGGGAAGGACGGCCGACTCAGGCTCCCTTGTTATTCATACCGGAGAATTCACCGGCAGGTCACCACAGGACAGGTTTATCGTAAAAGATACCATTACAGAGGAGAAGATCTGGTGGGGTCCCGTGAACATACCCTTTGAAAGTACAAAATTCAGTGCCTTATATGACAGGGTGATAGCCTATCTCAATACTAAGGAGCTGTACGTTCGGGATTGCTACGCTTGTGCGGATAAGGCGTACAGAGTACCCATAAGGGTCATTAATGAGTACCCCTGGTCCAATATGTTTGCTTATAACATGTTTCTCCGGCCAACGATGGAGGAATTGGAGCAACTGGATCCCGAATGGACGGTGATTAATGCTCCGGGCTTCAAGGCTGACCCTGCCAGGGACGGCACGCGTCAATCTAATTTCGCCATCCTTGACTTCACAAGGAAAATAGCCCTGATTGGCGGCACCGGTTACACCGGGGAAATAAAGAAAGGCATTTTTTCAGCCCTCAATTTTTTATTGCCGGTATACAGGGACACCTTGCCTATGCACTGCTCTGCCAATGTAGGGACCAATGGGGACACAGCTATTTTCTTTGGCCTTTCCGGGACCGGGAAAACTACCTTGTCAACTGATCCCTACCGGAGGCTGATAGGCGATGACGAACACGGATGGACAAAAGAGGATACGGTTTTCAACTATGAGGGAGGCTGTTATGCCAAGGTCATCGACTTATCCGAAGAAAACGAACCCGAAATTTACCGGGCGATCAGAAAAGGGGCCATACTGGAAAATGTAGTAATGAACGACGCCGGTATTGTCGATTTTAATAATACTTCCATCACAGAAAATACCCGTGTAAGTTATCCCCTGGACCATATTGAGAATATTCTAAGACCCTCGGTGGGACGACATCCTGAAAACATTTTCTTCCTCACGGCAGATGCCTTTGGCGTCCTGCCTCCAATTTCCAAATTAACCCCAAGTCAGGCCGCTTATCATTTCATTTCCGGCTATACCGCAAAGGTGGCGGGTACAGAGGCCGGTATTAAAGAGCCGGTTCCATCCTTTTCAGCCTGCTTCGGAGCCCCATTTATGCCCTTGCATCCTGCGGCTTACGCCGAAATGCTCAGTCGAAAAATGAAAGATTCAGGGGTGAATGTCTGGCTTGTAAATACGGGTTGGACGGGTGGTCCATATGGGGTGGGTACCCGAATGAAGCTTAAGTATACCAGGGCGATGATCCATGCGGCACTCAATGGCGATCTTGGATTGTATTCCTATGATAAATACCATATTCATTCTGTTTTCGGGGTAGCGCAGCCCAGAGAATGCCCTGGCGTACCCACCAGTGTTTTAAGTCCGCGCGCTACCTGGAATAATGATGATGCCTATTATACAACCGCTTTTAAGTTAACGAATGCCTTCCGTGAAAATTTCAGGAAGTTTGAGGCTTTTGCCAATGAGGAGATCAGAAGAGGTGGTCCGCAGCGCTACGCTTTCTAATGACTGGGGGATAATAGAACTGTTCCTTTTACTTGCTCTTGTTGACGCTCGTAATATACTTTTGAAGGGCCATGGTCATTGATGGCGTCTCTGGAGTGGGGGCCTTGATATCTATCCGAAGTCCCGCTTCTGTAGCGGCAATTATTGTAGAGTCTCCGAAAACCGCAATGCGGGTATCATTCTGTTTGAAATCCGGAAAATTCTTCAGGAGGGATTCGATTCCTGAAGGACTGAAAAATACCAGAATATCATAGTAAACATTTCGAAGATCGGAAAGGTCACTGATGACCGTTTTATAGAAAATACCTCGTGTCCATTTGATATTTGCCTTATTCAATGTTTCGGGAATTTCTGCCTTCAATGCATCAGAAGAAGGAAGGAGAAAGGCTTCATCCCTGTACTTCTTAAATAAAGGCAATAACTCATTGAAATCCCTTTTACCGACATAGATTTTCCGTTTTCTGTATACCACGTATTTCTGCAGGTAGAAAGCGACTGCCTCGGATTGACAGAAATATTTCATAGTGTCGGGAACCTTGAAGCGCATTTCTTCGGCAATCCTGAAATAATGATCTACAGAGTTTCGGCTGGTAAGTACGATGGCACTGTAATTATGAAGGTCAATCTTCTGTTGTCTGACCCCTTTGGCATCCAACCCTTCCACATGAATAAATGGCCTGAAATCTACCTTCACCTTTTCCTTCTCAATCAGCCTCAAATAGGGGGAATTCTCCATTTTTGGTTCAGGTTGCGAAACCAATATCGTTCTTACCTTCATATGCCTCACTGTTTAAGATAGTTCGCAATAATCACAAAGGGTGCAATTTCAAGTGCGCAAAGGTACAAAATAAAATAGAAAAAGTGGGAGGTGATGAACTTTTGATGGTTTTTTAATACGGCAAACCAGCCCATCACATTTATTAGAATTACCAATAAAAAGCCTGCTATCACTACCGCTTTGGAATCTTTAAAAAGATAAGTCAGAAGTACATTGGCCAGGAACATCACCAGGGCACTATAATTAAAGTAGGACAGCTTTTTAAATATCAATTCGGAAATGGTACGCGTATTATTAAAGACAAATCCATTGCTCAACTGCAGAAAAACTTTGACGGCTATAAACCCTATGATCATACCCAGGATGACAGGATAGATAAATGGATAATCACCGGTTTCCGGAGACCAGAGGATATGTTGCGCAAGGTATACGAAGAGGGCTGAATTCAGCAACTGAAAAAAGGTGAAAAAGATCTGAAATCCATTCAGCAGTTTGTCTTTTTTATTGTACATGAAAATGTACTTGTTATTAAATGGAAGAATGATAAAATTCATAAATCTCTGGTAGAACAGACTTTTGGAAATCACCAGGAACACGATGCTGGAAAACAGGATCATTGTGATCCAATCAGCGGAGGTAAGAGTTTTATATACAGGTTCCATCAGGGTATACTTTGATTCATCCCGTTCAAACCCCAATACAATCCGTTTTCCGAGATAGTGAGTTTCATATAGGCCGGGTGGCGGAGATCTGACACAGGGAGGTCTGTAACGAACTCTGTGCTGTCTTTTGATCTGAGCACCACAAGCTGTTTGTCGAGCGTTCGGGCATTTAGTACTGAGATCTCCTCAACCTGTCTGTAATTATTCAGATATGCGATCCCGAAGTTGAGTTTTTCAATGGCAATATCCTCATCATAAGGATTATACACACTAAAGTTACAATTTTCATCTCCCGGATGCAATGCCTTCGAAGTCAGAACACAACGCAGCTGCCTGAAGGATTCAAAATTGGCCATAAGGACCCCGTAAAGATTTCCACCATCGGGCATTGGAAATTTAAGCGCTGTTTTTTTATAATAGTCGGTGACGTACAGTATCTGCCGGTGTTGTACCCTGGATTCTGAATTATCAAGAGAGTACTGATTCTGCCTGTACCTGATCGTATTGAGGGAATAGGAGGGTTGACCTGAATAAAATGCGTACATAGGCGCATTGCGGTATGAATTCTCAAATACTACCGGTTTTGTGCCAGCCCCTGCGGCCAACCTTGCCACCCATTCCTTATTGCCATGAGTTTCATATACGATCGGAAATAAGGGTTGATAGATCAACCCGATTCGGAGAAATCCAAGAATTAGGATATTTGCTATGCCCGCCCTGAAGAGCCATTTTCTAGTGGCTGCCGAATGAACCATATATTCGAATGCAATAAGCACCATAGGAATACATATGGCAATGAGCCACTGGGTTTGTATCCTTCTGTCAAAGCTCGAAATAAAGAAGAAGATCAGGATGCCATATACTATGAACAGTAAAGCTCTGGGAAATGCATCTTTCAACCTTGTTTTAAAAAGGGCGAGATAGATCCAGGGAAACGTAAAACCGAATAGAGTGATCAGATTTAGAAAATACCCGAGCGTATAATCGCTGAAATCATAGGCCCCGTTAGGTCGTTCATATAAATGATACTTTAATGTAATAAAATCGTTTTGGTACAACCAGTTCAGATGCGGAAAATAGCAGACGAGGGAAGTGACCACCGCAAGCCATGCATTTTTACGAAGCAGAAGACCAGGGTTTGAGATTAGCACGCATAAAATAACCAGGACTGCGTGATACTTACTGTACATCAGCGCTGCCATAACAATGCCAAGGCCTATGCTTACTACTACTGTGGGGTTCTGCAGGAATTTTTTATACACCCACAGGAACAGCGCAGTAAAAAAGAGCAAAGGGGTGTCCGGAAGGGTCAGAAAGCCGTACGCATGAAGTAGCGGCATGGAAAAGATGAGGACAAAAAAATGCGGAATATAATTTCTCTTCAGGGAAGTAGCTATCGTATCCCAAAGAATACACACCGTTCCTGCCGATAGCAGCACGCTCACAAACCTCACACCTAACTCCCCGTTGAAAAAGAAACTGCTGAGCTTTACAAGATAAGCTACCATAGGTGGATGGTCAAAATAGCCCCATGCTAATTCCTGTGAGTAGTACCAGTAGTAAGCTTCATCATAAATGAGTTCCGTAAAATAACCCTGCAGGATGTTCACCACCACGCTTATCCCAACAAGAGTATAAAAGACAAAGGGTATTTTGGACTTCATTCCACCATTGAGATTCTATGTAAAATTACAAATAATAGCGCTTGTGCAATCTCTAAGCAAAAACGATAAAATTGACGGCGTATTTTCTATCCCTTTCTATAAAGTGCTATTTTTGTGAAAATTGCATGTTATCTATGGCAGATTGCCTGGTCATTATCCCTACTTATAACGAAATTGAGAATATTGAGGATATCATCCGGGCGGTATTTGACCTTCGAAATGATTTCCATGTGTTGGTAGTGGATGACAATTCTCCGGACGGTACTGCGGAGAAGGTCAGAAGCCTGCAATCTGAATTTCGGGAAGCACTTGGGCTTGAGATCCGGAAAGAAAAATCGGGTTTAGGAACGGCCTACATCCATGGATTTAATTGGGCCCTTGACCGGGAGTATGCCTATATATTTGAAATGGATGCCGACTTTTCTCACAGACCCTCCGATCTTTTGCGGTTGCACCGCGCATGTCTGAACGGGGCGGATATGTCCATTGGTTCCAGATATAAAAAAGGGGTGAACGTGGTGAATTGGCCACTTCACCGGATACTATTGTCATACGCGGCGTCTTTCTATGTTAAATTGATTACTGGCATGCGGGTACATGACCCAACCGCCGGATTTGTCTGCTATAAGAGAAAAGTACTCATGACTATTGATCTGAATGCAGTATCGTTTATCGGATACGCATTCCAGATTGAGATGAAGTTCCGGGCTTATCTGAAAGGATTCAGAATTGAAGAGGTCTCCATCATTTTTACCGACAGGGAAAAGGGAAAATCCAAGATGAGTTCCGTTATTATCTGGGAGGCCATCTTCGGAGTCATAAGCATGAAGTTCAGGAGTCTGTTTAATAGAGATAGGTTTTAACTGTGAAAAAAATACTGATTAAGAACGCCTGCATTGTCAATGAGGAAAGCCGTTTCAATGGGGATATCCTGCTGGAAGGGGAACGAATTTCTCAATTGGCCTCCAATGTCAGCGCTGAAGATGCGGAGGTCATAGATGTAGATGGCAGCCTTGTGTTCCCCGGCATTATTGACGATCAGGTGCATTTCCGGGAACCAGGACTGACCCACAAAGGAACTATTGCTTCGGAGAGCAGGGCTGCCATTGCGGGGGGCATTACCAGTTATATGGAACAGCCCAACACAAATCCGCAAACTACTACCATAACAAATCTGGAAGCCAAATTCGCGCTTGCAAAAAGGAGTTCTTATGCCAATTATTCCTTTCTTTTCGGCTGCACAAATGACAATCTTGAGGAGCTCAGGAAATTGGACAGTAATGCCTGTTCCGGAGTTAAATTATTCCTCGGCTCTTCTACAGGGAATATGCTTGTTGACAATGAATCGGTTATTGAAACTATTTTCAGGAATACAGATCTGGTAATTTCAGCCCATTGCGAGGACGAACCGACTATCAGGGCGAACCTTGCCTATTACAGTGGCCTTTACGGGGAAGACATCCCGGTTCAGTATCATCCTAAAATCCGCAGCGAATCAGCCTGTTATCTATCTTCTTCAAAAGCGGTGGCACTGGCCAAAAAGACCGGTGCACGCCTTCATGTTTTTCACATTTCAACAGGCAAAGAAACAGGATTGTTTGACAATAATCTTCCTCTTACCGAGAAGAAGATCACATCGGAAGTGTGTATTCATCATCTGTGGTTTTCTGAAGAGGATTATGATAGTAAGAAGAACTTTATAAAATGGAATCCCGCGATAAAAGCCGCCTCAGACAGAGCGTTGCTTTGGAAGGCTCTTCTTGACGACAGGATAGATGTCATTGCCACAGACCATGCCCCTCATACCCTGACGGAGAAAGAGCAACGCTATACAAAGGCACCTTCAGGTGGCCCGCTGGTACAGCACGGATTACTCGCCATGCTGGAAGCCTCCAGGGCCGGCAAAATCTCCATAGAGAGAATCGTCCGGAAAATGTGTCATAATCCGGCCATTTTGTTTGATGTCGAAGAGCGGGGGTTCATCCGGGAAGGATATTATGCGGATCTGGTGGTGGTAAGGGAATCGGAGCCAAGGCAAGTTACCAGAGATTCGCTTTTATATAAGTGCGGCTGGTCTCCGTTTGAAGGTATTTTCTTCAGTTCAGCGATTAGCCATACTTTTGTGAACGGACATCTGGCGTATAACCACGGGCAATTTTCCGATACGTTACATGCCAAAAGATTAACATTTACCAGGAACCGATGAGGCGCTACTGCTTGCTTATATTCTGTTTCCTGGCCGCTGCCTGCGGGGAAGAGGTGATTGAGAAGCCTGCGAACCTCATTGCCAGGGATAAAATGACAGATATTCTTTACGATCTGGCAATGATTAACGCAGCAAAGGCCATTAATCCAAATATTTTGGAGGAAAATGGAGTCGATCCAATGCTATACGTTTATCAGAAATATAAAATAGACAGCGTACAGTTCGTGAAGAGTGATATTTACTACGCTTCTATTCCAGTGGAATATGAAACCTTATATAAGGAGGTTGAAAGAAGACTGGATATGGAGAAAACCAGGCTGGAGGAAGAACGAAAACAACGCAATGACAGCACCCGGCTTCAGATGGAAAGGAAACTTGAATCTGAAGCGGATGGAGGTCTCAGGAGAATAAACCGGGATACGATTCCTTAAATCGATTGCAGTTAAAATAGATGGATTCCGCCATCAGTTCAAATTCATAATTCAGAGCTTCAACTATCTTTTTGTTGTCATAAATGGGGCGTTCCTTCAGGGAAGCAATACCTCTTTTTGTTATCAGACGGGACTTTCCACTGACCGCGCTTTTTAACCAATCCAGCACGCACAGGAAATACAATTGCCATATTTTAATCTGTTTCTTTGGCGTTTGCTTCCCAAATTCCCTCGCTATATTCGAAATAATCTCCTTATAGGTAAGATTTTTATCAATGAGGATAAAGCGTTCCCCGGCAAGACCGGAATCCATAAGTTCTACCATGATCCTGATCACGTCATTGACCGTTATAAATCCCGAACCCCCCGGAGGATAGAACCTGTTTCCCCTGGCCGAGATTTTAAAAATTCGCCCGCTTCCCTTGTTCCAGAATCCCGGGCCCAGAATAACGCCGGGATTAACAATGACTACAGGAAGGCCTTCTACAGATGCTCTCCAGACTTCCATTTCTGCCTCATATTTGGTAAGGGCATAAACATTCCTATCGTGTTCATTCCAGTCAGAATCTTCAGTACTAGCTGTGGTATCAAGGCCTCTGCCTATAGTCGCGATGGAACTCACATAACATAATTTTTCAATCTTATGGGACATACTGAGGTTGACGATGTTGGCAGTACCATCAATATTCACTTGCTTTAACCGGCTATAGTCATGCGGATTAAATGAAATAAGCGCAGCGCAATGATAGACATGAGTAACTCCTTCGAAGGCATTTTCCAGAGAGGGAAGGTCGTTGAGATCTGCCTCCACCCATAGAATAGAATTAAAGATCTCCTCAGGATGATTACAATAGTAGGAGAAGACTTTTTTCACCTCACTAAAACGTTTGGCCTCCCGGTAGATCGCCGTTACCGGAAGCCCCTTATTAACCAGGTGATACAAGAGGTGCGTGCCCACCAGACCAGTCCCGCCAGTAACTAAAATCATGACTCAAAAGTACTCAATTGGCCGGGATATACCGTCGTTTGAAAAGATGCTGCCCTGATTTAATTTATATTTGTATCAAATAAATACGGTGAGGAATGGCGTCAAATTTTGTTGAGGAATTGAGCTGGAGGGGCATGTTGCACGATTCCATGCCAGGAACAGAAGCACATTTATTGAGCGGCATGAAGTCGGCCTATCTGGGCATTGATCCATCGGCAAATTCCTTACATATCGGACATCTTGTCGGGATCATGATGTTACGCCATTTTCAGCTTGCCGGTCATAAACCCTATGCTCTGGTAGGCGGGGCAACAGGAATGATAGGGGATCCTTCGGGCAAATCAAATGAGAGGAATCTACTGGATGAAACGACGCTTCGGGCAAACCAGGAAGCACTGAAAGCCCAATTGTCCCGCTTCCTTGATTTTGATGGAGTTGGGAAGACTGTCGCGGTCCTGGTGAATAACTACGATTGGATGAAGGAATTTTCATTCATCGATTTTATCCGTGATATCGGAAAGCACATTACCGTGAATTACATGATGGCTAAGGATTCTGTCCGGAATCGGCTTGAAGCAGATGCGCAACAAGGAATGTCCTACACGGAATTCACCTATCAACTGGTACAAGGCTATGATTTTCTTCATCTGTTTCGAACTTATGATTGTACGTTACAAATGGGAGGTAGTGATCAATGGGGCAATATAACCACCGGCACGGAACTGATCAGGAGAATAGGGAATGGAAAGGGCTATGCCCTGACCTGTCCGCTGATTACCAAGGCAGATGGTTCCAAATTCGGCAAAACGGAAGTCGGGAATATATGGCTGGATGCGCACAGAACTTCTCCCTACAGATTTTATCAGTATTGGTTGAATACCACGGATGAGGATGCTGAAAAGTACATTAAGATATTTACATTTTTAGACCGTAATGAAATTGAACAACTGGTCTTCCGGCACCAGGAAACCCCGCATCTGAGAAATCTCCAGAGAAAACTGGCCGAAGAGGTCACTGAGTTGGTTCACGGGAAGGAAAATCTTCAGAATGCGGTAATTGCCAGTGAAATTCTTTTTGGAACTTCGACTTCAGAACAATTAAAGGCTCTGGATGAGGCCACTTTTATGGATGTATTCGAAGGCGTTCCGCAAGCCACTATAGCGCGTTCCGATATCACTGAAGGTCTGGATATGGTTGCCGCTTTGTCGGCAAAGACGGGATTTCTCAAATCGAATGGGGAGGCAAGGAGAGAGTTGCAACAGCAGGCTATATCAGTTAACAAGGAACGGATCACCGCTGAATTTACAATTACGGAAGAAGACCTTATAAATGATACCTATGTACTCCTTCAACGTGGCAAAAAAAGTTACTTTGTTCTTGTTGTGGACAAACTGCCCGCCAATACGGCTAAAGATATCAAATAACAGCAGGGCCCTGTTCAGGTGGGTATTCAAAGAACCATCAGATTACATCCGCGGATATCGGAATGGTCAAATCGTCCAATAATTTCAAAACTGCCATCAGTATGCACCCGTCCGAGATCCTGAGTGGCGAGGAAGGAACAGGAATTAAAATTGGCCAAATCAATGATATTGACCCCGCCTGTTCTCCCCGGCCCGATCAAAACAAAAGGATCATCCGTATCGCGTAAAACTACTTTGAGCCATGGCGGGGTTTTGTAGGAGCCCAGGCCCTTTGAATAGGCTTGTGTAAGCATTTCCGTCATTCCGTATTCTGAATGAATACGATCTAAACCAAAAATACTGCCCAGCCGCAGATGCAGTTCTTCCCGGATCAATTCAGGACCTCTGCCTTTCATGCCACCAGTTTCCATTACCAGGCTGTTTTTGAGTTGAAATTTATATTTTGAAGCCAACTCCAGAAGCGCAAATGACACCCCGATGAGCAGCACCCGTTGACCCTCATGATCCAGTTTGTTAAGATTTTCAGCCAGGGTGTCATAATCATCGAGATAAAAACCACTTTGTGGATGACCACTGTTTGTAATCAGATCATTGACCATATATACCAATGAAGAACCCTCCCTTTCAAGGTACGAAGGTAAGAGGGCCAGGATGCAATAGTCAGAAACAGGGCCATAAAAAAATTCAAACGTCTTTTGAAAGCTGCGCCGATATAAGGAAAGGTCGGTCACAAAATGCCTGCTGGGATTTACCCCTGTGGTTCCACTACTGGTAAAAACAACTTCTTCCAGGCGATTACCGGATACGATACGCCTGGACTTAAAAAGGGATACAGGTAAATACGGAATATCGCGGATATGATTTACCTCCCGGTCTGAAAGGCCAATATGCTGACAAAATTCTCTGTAAACCGCATTGGAATTGTATTGGTGCTGAAATACTTCCAATGCCAGAGCATCGAATTCAGCATCCGTACGAATCTCAAATATGCTGCGGCAGTCCATCTCGCTCATGGCTCTTGCAAAAGTAGCCAAAAAAAAAGCCCTGAACACCGCTTTATACGGATCAGGGCTTCTCAGGTCAGGTTGGTTTTTGATTTTATTTTACTACCAGCTTGCGGGTCATTTTTTTGTCATCTTCCTGTAACTGTAATACATATACTCCAGGAACGAGAACAGCAATATTCAAGGCATTTGAGGTAATCCTGTCCCGGAGTACCACTTTTCCGAAAACATCAAAAATCACAATGGTCTTGGCGTCATTTTTTCGGGTGGTTACATAAACCACATCATTCACTGCGGGGTTGGGATAAAGGCTGAAAGAATCTGGCAGGGCCTCAGAGGTAGAAGAAGTATCAGCAATTTCCTGGGCACTGATCATTACAGTGCATACCAGACTGATGGCTAGGTAGATTACTTTCATTGATATTGATTTGGGACCAATAAAGTAAAGATAAGGGAAAGGGAGGCGCCTGGGGATAAATTGTTGTCAAATGGTTTTTTTTGTAGGTAAAGAGGCCTATAACCGCCATTGGCCGATGTTTCTTGCAGATGAACGCGAAAACTTTAAAGGATGGAGGTTCATTCGGGGAATTCCGAATGACTGAAAGGTGTTATTTTACAATGAGCTTTCTGGTGGCGATATTATCATTCTCAATTACCCTCAGAACGTATACGCCGGCATCCAGATTGGCCAGATCCAGTTCTTTTCCCGGGAGAGATGTTTCCATGACCAACGTACCGAGAACATCATAAATCAGAATTTGCTTGGGAGCGTTGCTGTATGTATTGATAAATACCTTTCCGTCGGTTACGGGATTTGGATATAGTTTGAAGCCTGGGATATCACCGCTAACCTGGGTACTTTGCCCATGAGCCGCGGAAAAAATCAGAAAAATCACCAGTAGGTAAAAGTGCTTCATACTCAGTTCACTACAAACAATATACCACAAAGATAGTAAATATTAAAATTGTCCGACATGGAAAGCCCCTCAAAGTCCCTGAAAAATCGATCAAGAGCGATTCTCGGGTGCCTTTCAGACGTGGAACGATCAACAGAACAGCTTATAATTGAGGAGGCATCATTTATAATATTTCATCAGAAGCATTGTTAAATCATTTGTTTTCTGCAAATATTGTGTGTGCGCATGTTATCATATTGTTACCTTATAAAGTCTATGTTTAGCTCATTTGTGCAATAGTGGTATCTTTATAATCGATTTTACCAGTCAACACCGCCATTTATGAAGAAACAGGACATACGAATACTTTTGGTAGATGATGAGCCGGATATTCTGGAAATCCTGAATTATAATCTCACTGCGGAGGGGTACCAGGTATATACAGCGAAAAATGGAATAGAAGCCGTTGAAAAGGCCATTAAAAAAACCCCGCAACTGATCGTTCTTGATGTCATGATGCCTGAGATGGACGGCATAGAAGCCTGTGAAATCCTAAGGAATACGAAGGGGCTGGAAAACACCATTATTGCATTTCTTACTGCCAGGGGGGAGGACTATTCCCAGATGGCCGGCTTTGATGCCGGAGCGGATGACTATATCACCAAACCTATTAAACCGAAGGTTTTTGTCAGTAAAGTAAAATCACTTCTTCGGAGATTCAAGGAGGAAGGCACTCCTTCAGAAGACATTGTAAAAGTGGGCAATTTATTGATCAACAGGGAAGAATATAAAGTGATCAATCACGGCAAGGAGATCATCCTGCCTCGCAAGGAATTCGAATTATTGGCGCTGCTGGCCTCCAAACCCGATAAGGTTTTTAAAAGAGAATCCATTTTGGATAAAGTCTGGGGTCAGGAAGTGGTAGTCGGGGGACGGACCATTGATGTACACATCCGCAAACTTCGGGAGAAGATAGGAGATGATCATTTTAAAACTGTGAAAGGGGTAGGCTATAAGTATGTACTGTAATGGCCATCCGGTTAAAAAAGTCCTATAAATTTTCATTCCGCTCCGCCCTATTAATTGCTTTCTTCTTCGCCACCATACTTATTCCGTTATCGCTTTTAAGCGGCAGGTTGCCCGAAGAATGGCTGTTCCATCTCTTGTTGATTTTTTTTGTTTTCGGGGTTTGTTTCCTGGTGATCCAGGTCCGGGTGGAAAAATTCATCTACAGAAGAATCAAGAAAATTTATGACGACGTATCCTTGCTGGAATCTTCTTCATTCAGTTCGCGTCCTGTTACCACCGACATGAAAACCCTTACTGAAGAGATAGAGAAATTCACGAATGACAAGAAAATCGAAATAGATACCCTGAAAATAAGGGAGGAGTACCGCAAAGATTTTCTGGGCAACGTCTCTCACGAATTAAAAACCCCCTTGTTTACCGTACAAGGATATATCCTGACCTTACTTGATGGGGCCATGGATGATAAAGCAGTGCGGAAAAAGTATCTTCAGCGGGCAAACAAAGGGGTGGAAAGGCTCATATACATCGTAAAGGATCTGGATCTGATCACGAAATTTGAGGCAGGTGACCTGAGGCTTGAGAGAAAGACTTTTGATATTATTGAACTGATCCAGAACATCTTTGAACTCCTGGAAATGAAAGCGGCTAAAAAGAAGATCTCCCTTACCTTTGATATGGACTACAAGTCACCCATCCATGTGTATGCCGATCTGGATAAAATTCAGCAGGTTGTCACCAATCTTGTTGTCAACTCTATTAAATACGGGAATCTTGACGGCACTACGGAAGTAAGTGTTGAAAACCTTATTAAGAACAAAGTAATAGTGAGGGTGACCGATAACGGGGAGGGTATTCAGGAGGAGCATCTTCCACGAATATTTGAACGTTTTTATCGTGTCGATAAAAGCGGCAGCAGGAAAGAGGGTGGTTCCGGCCTAGGATTATCGATAGTAAAGCATGTTGTGGAAGCGCACAGTGAAAAAATCTATGTTGAAAGTGCCTTTGGTGTCGGTTCAGAATTTTCTTTTACCTTAGAGAAAGCAAAACCGACAACCACCTGATCCGGCAAACTGAAGAACAGATTCCCTCGTTTTGCCAGAACCTTAAAATTATCCCCAGTGGGTAGCAAGAATAAGCTTAAACGTTTCAGGGAAAATGAAACTTTCCCAAACGTTATTCAACCGGACAGGGAAACTCTGGTAAAGGGCAATTTTGAATTAAAAGGTCGTTGGAGTCATCATTTTGGCAATGACAACCCAATCGTATTGGAACTGGGATGCGGGAAAGGCGAATATACCCTCGGCCTTGCAAGGGCCCATAAGACATTAAATTTTATAGGAGTTGATATTAAAGGTGCCCGTTTCTGGAGGGGCGCTAAGACCGCCCTGGAGGAGCATCGCTCCAATGTGGCATTTTTACGAGGCAATATTGCCTACCTTGATCACTTATTTGGACGGGAAGAAATTACGGAAATTTGGTTGACCTTTCCTGACCCCCAAATTAAATTCAAACGTACCAAGCACAGGCTGACCAATCTTCAATTCTTAGAGATGTACCAACGGGTGACCCGCAAGGACGGTCTGATCCATCTGAAAACGGACAGTGAATTTATGCACGGTTATACCCTTGGTATCATCCAGGGGCTGGGATATAAGCTGCTGTACTCGAACCATGATATTTACAGGAATGAGGGATGCCCGGAGGAGGTGCTGAACATCAGGACCTTTTATGAGTTGCAATATCTGCAGTTAAACAAGCCAATCACATATTTAAAATTCAGTTTCCAATAGGCCATGTCGCATCTGATCATCCTTTTTTTTGCTACTTTTTCGGCTGCTTTCATGGCAACCGTGCCCCCGGGCTTATTAAATATGAATGCCGCAAAGATAAGTGTAGAGAAAGGAAAACTCAATGGTGTTTTTTTTAATATAGGCGTGTCGATTGTCGTCATGCTGCAGGCCTATTTTGCGGTTCTTATTTCCAAGTACTTATTCAGGCATCCTGAGGTAATTGACCTTCTGCTGAAAATTGCGATCGGGGTATTCGCCATATTTGCCGTCTATTTTTTTGTTTCCGCGAAAAGGGATGATTCCCATCAGATAAAAATGGTTCATGCCAGCAAAAAGAATAGCTTTTTTAAAGGGTTATTACTTGCTGCTCTCAACCTCCTGACGATTCCCTATTACAGTGGTGTCAATGCCATGTGGAATGCCTCGGGCTGGATCAAATTTGAGATATGGGATATAACAGTTTTTATCCTTGCTGCCGGATGTGGCACATTTACAGTGCTCTACCTGTACACGATATATTTCAATAAACTGGAAACAAAAACACATCGTTTTTCAAAAAACTCCAATTATATTCTGAGTGCATTGATGCTTATCTTATTAGTTACCACCCTGATCCGCATTATTTATCAGGAGACATGAACCCGGACAATGAAAATTTTTTCGAAAAGGTATATGAGGTAGCCCGGGCAATTCCCTTCGGCAAGGTTACCTCCTATGGGGCCATTGCGAACTACCTCGGGACTACCCGCGGTGCAAGAATGGTCGGCTGGGCAATGAATGGATGCCATAGCAGAATGGATGTCCCTGCTCACCGGGTAGTCAACAGGGTGGGATTACTTAGCGGGAAACATCATTTCGGAGGTTCCAGCATCATGCAGCAGCTTTTGGAAAATGAAGGCATAGAAGTAGTAAATAATCAAATTGTGGATTTTGACAAGCATTTTTGGGATCCGGGGGAAATGCCGCGTGGGGCACAGGAAGAATAACGTCAGGGTTCTGTCAGGTATCCCAAAATAAATACTTCAATTAAAACTTAGGGTAAATATGGTGGTTTCCTGTGATTCTACACTGAGACTGCCTCCATGCAGGTGCAGGATCTGTTTTGAAAGGCTCAGCCCGATTCCGGTTCCCGTTTTTTTGGTGGTAAAGAAGGGAACAAAGATCTGGTCGAGTAACTCTGCCGGTATACCCGGACCATTATCTGAAACCCTGATGAATTTACGATTCTGTTCATTCTGACTGGCAACGATCCTGATGAGTCCGGTTTCATGATCCTCCAGGGATTGGAGGGCGTTTTTGCAAAGATTGATCAGCACCTGAGAAATTTGTTTTTCGTCAATAAATAGTTCCAGCTCCTTCGGAAGTGAAGAGATGTCAATCCTTATCTTATCTTGCTTGTTTTCCTGGGCCATCAGCACAGCAACTTTTTCCAACAACCGTTGCGCCGGGACAAAAGATTTATCCGGGGGTGGCAAACTGAGGAAGCTCCTGTACGATTTTACGAATTGCATTAAATCAATTCCCTGCCCTCGGATAACTTCCAGACCTTTGATGATATTTTGTAGCTGCCCTTCACCAGGGGGTTCAGGGGATGGCTGGCCGTCGGCGGTCTTGTAATATTTTAAAATTGATTCCGAAATGGAGGTGATTGGCGTAATTGTATTCATAATCTCATGTGTAAGAACGCGGATAAGTCTTACCCAGGAATCGGTTTCTTTTTCATCTAGTTCCTGCTGGATATCCTGAGCAACGACAAGTAACAGGTCGGATTGGTTGAGATTGATTTGGGTAGATTTAAGCGCGATCTGTTTTTTCCCCCTTTCATTGGAAAGCTGAATCAGTCTTCGTTCAAATGGTCTCAATTCACTGAAAAGGTTATACAACTTTTCATCCACCAGGTTCAGTTGTTTGATATGGTTCAGGGGCCGGTAATTTAATAATTCCTCGATCCTCGGATTGGCAAATAGGATATGACCTTTAGCGTTGATTGTCAGGATCCCGATGTCTGCTGCTTTAAGGATCTGCTGGTAATATTGTTCCTGTGCGAGCTTTTTAACATAGATTTCCTGAATCATGCTATTCAGCATGTTCAGACTGTGATTGAGTTCCTCCAGTGACTTCAAATTTAATTTCTCGGGAAACCGAAGGGTAAAATCCTCATTTTTTACTGCTTCAAAAAAATAGGCAATCTTCCTGTTGGTATGATTGACATACCTTATCAGAAATAGGGTTTGCAGAAAAAGGATTGTAAAAAAAAAGAAGGAGAGTAGGAACTGATCTCTGAAGAAGAAAAAGGCAGATGCCAGCGCCGTTAGTGTGATAAAGGAAATACGCAATATAAGTTGCAAATAAATATATCGGCTTACCATTACCTTTTTAATTTTTTCACCTTATTATACAGGGTTTGCCTGGAAATTCCAAGATGATCAGCAGCAGCGGTATAGTTTCCTTCATGTTGCTCCAGCGCCCTTCTGATCATAAGCAATTCCATCTCTTCCAGGGTATCCGGTCCGGTTTCGGCTGGAAGAACCGGTTGTGTATGTAACAGGAAATCGCCGGACTTTAATATGGAACCTTCCGAAAGAATTACGGCGCGCTCTATGGTATGAACCAGTTCCCGGATGTTCCCGGGCCAGTTGTAAGCCATTAATTTTTCCTGTGCACTCTGGTTGACACGCAGGCCGGGTTTACCATATTTCGCCGCAAATTTATTAAGATAGAAATCGACCAGAAGTAGGATATCGCCTTCCCTCTCCCTGAGGGGAGGGACCTCTATTCTGATGGTATTGATCCTGTAAAGCAGATCTTCTCTGAAAAGGCCATCTGCAATCATTTGGTTCAGATTGCAATTAGTGGCACTGAGTAGCCTGATATCAACAGAAACAGGCTTGTTGGAACCAACACGCACAACGGTTTTATTCTGGATCGCCGATAATAATTTTGCCTGTGACTGTAGGGACAGATTGCCGATCTCATCAAGGAAGAGTGTTCCACCGTTGGCAGATTCGAATTTTCCTGCCCGGTCCTCCTTGGCATCCGTAAACGCCCCCTTTAAATGTCCGAATAATTCGCTTTCGAAAAGCGTCTCCGAGATACTACCCATATCAACAGGAATGAAAACCTCTTCGCTTCGGGCAGATAGTTTATGAATTTCCCGGGCGATCAGTTCTTTTCCTGTGCCATTTTCTCCAGTAATAAGCGTATTGACGTTGGTTTTAGCAACTTTCTGAACCATCTTTAACACAGAATTTAGGGCTCTTGAGTTACCAATGATAAAATTTTTGTTCTGATTGATGACCCTTTTAAGATTGTGCTCGTTTTCCCGGAGCTGCCGGATCTCTTTCTCGGATTTCCGCAGGGAATAGGCCGATTTTACAGTTGCCAGCAATTTGTCATTGTTCCACGGCTTTAATATAAAATCTACTGCGCCTTCCTTGAGCGCCTTTACTGCAAGATCTATGGCACCATAGGCTGTCATCATGATGACAGAGATCTGGGGTACCTTCTTTTTGATTTCCCGAAGCCAGTATAAGCCTTCATTCCCAGTGTTGACACCGGCGGAGAAATTCATGTCCAGTAATACGATATCGTAAGTTGGTAAGTCCCGGAAGGAAGAAAGCTGATTTGGATTGGAAAGGATGGTTACCGTCTTATACTCAAACTGCAATAGAATTTCAAGAGCGCTCAGCACGCTCTTGTTATCATCAATGACCAGTAATTTACCTTCCGACATAGGATTGAGGTTCTAATAACATAACCAAGTTACAAATGATAAGCATCGCTTGCGCAGTTGTGTCCATATTTTGGACAATATCTGTACAACTATTTTACAAAAATTTCAATAAATTGTATCATCACTCATTTAATATTCTAGAAATGAGAGAATTGTATTTTTGGCACAACTCTGGAGTATGTATTATCATATTATTAATCTATGCGCCGGAAACTGAGAGTATTTCTTCTCATTCTGTTGAATCATGTGGCTGGAATGGCTCAGGATACCTGGACATTGGATGATTGTGTACGATATGCCCTGGAGCACAACCTTGAACTCAGGGATTATAAGTTCAATACACAATCGGACCGTGAGACCTACCGGCAGTCGTTCAGAGATCTGTTACCGACTGTCAATGCATTTTCAGAATACAACATACGTTTCGGACGTTCCGTAGATCCAAATGACAACAGTATTGTGAATACCGATTTCTTTTCGAACAACTATTCCCTGCAGTCTAATGTGGATCTTTTTCAGGGTTTCATGAAATTGAATACCATTAAGGCGTCACAATTTCTGTATAAGGCGACAAAGGAAGAGACGCTGCAGCAAAAATATCTGCTTGGCTTCCGGGTCATGCAGGCTTTTTACGACATCCAGTTCTACGAAGGGTTGGTGCTCATCTCTGAAGAGCAACTGGTTGTTTCAGAGGGAAATCTGAATCTTGTTCAGCGACAGATCAATCTCGGCATGAAGGCGGGAGCCGACTTATATGAGGCAGAGTCCCTGCTCCTCACCGATAAATTGAATGTAACCCAAAGCAAAAACCAGCTGGTAGCCGCAAAACTGAAGCTCATTCAGGAAATGAATTTAAAAGGTGCCAGTGACATTTCCATCCAATCAGGGATTACAGAGAACTTCATGGAACCTGAGGATACTGCTGTCCAATCGGATTCAATTTATAATACTGCCAGGGACTTTCTCCCCATTCTCAAGGCCCGGGAATATCGTGCAAAAGCTGCCAAAAAGCAAGTTGCCGTGGCCAGGGGGGAACTCTATCCTTCACTATCATTATTCGGGGGATATGGAACGGGCTATTACGAAACCACCAGGGATAGTCTGGGAAATACCCTCGCCTTTGGTGATCAGTTCAGGGATAACACCTTTCAATTCGTGGGCGTCTCTCTTTCTTTGCCCATAAGTAACGGCTGGTCTGTACGTTCCAGGGTGAAACAACAGAAAATTGAGCATATGCGTGCCAATAACAACCTGGAATTACAGGAACAGGAATTGTTTCAGGTTATACAATTGCTGGTTCAGGATTACCACTCTCTCCAGGTTGAGTACGAACAGAGCACTCAAAAAATGGCCTCGAGAAATCTGGCCTTTACCATTGCCCAAAAGCGGTATGAAAAGGGATTAATCAACTCCCTGGAGCTTTTTACCGCCAAAAATCTTTATGCAGGGGCCCAAAATGAAAATTTACAGGTACGCCTCCGGACTGAAGTCAACAGGAGCACGCTTGACTTTTACAGAGGGCTGCCTGTTTTTAGTATCAATTAGTAGTATAATACCGAGTTATGGATATAAAGCTTGAAAAAAAGAAAGGACTACGCCCGAAACACTATGGATATATTGCCCTGGGCCTGTTCCTGCTCTTCGCCGGTTATAAGATGATCTTTGATACCTCCGTTTCCACATTTCGCACGGAGCGCGACAAGCTTTCCATTTCAGAAGTGACTGCTGGGAAGTTTGACGATTACATAACGATCAATGGAAATGTGGCTCCCATCACCACTATCTATATGGATGCATACGAAGGTGGCAGAGTAAAGGAAAAACTCATTGAAGAAGGAGCGATGGTCAAAGAGGGAGATATCATTCTGAAACTTGAGAACAGGGGACTTTATGAACAAATCCTGGCAAGCGAGAGCAACCTGGCCTTGAAACAAAATGATCTGCGGTCTACCAAGCTGGCTTTCGACTCGCGGCAGGTGGAAGGCAAGAAATCCCTCGCCACCTCTGAGTACGAACTGGGCAGATTAAAAAGAAGCTTTGAACAAAACGAATCCTTATACAAAGATGAATTGATATCAAAGGAAATCTATTTAACCTCTAAAGAAAGTTTTGAACTTTCACAGAAACAATATGAAATCGTTAAACTTCAGACGGAGCAGGACGATGAATTGCGGAAGACATCCCTGTCCGGCCTTGATACGGATCTGGCCCGGATGAAGACGACCTTGTCCATGGTCTATGAGCGAATAGATCAGTTGAATGTAAGGGCACCGGCTGACGGCCAGCTGGGATTCCTGGACGCGGAGATCGGCCAGAGTATCACTCAGGGAGAACCTATTGGACAGATTAACGTCCTTACTGATTATAAAATCGAGGCCGCCATTGATGAACACTACGTTGACCGTGTTATCAGGGATCTAACCGCCATCCTTGAAAGGAATGGCAAGGAATACCCGCTTCGACTGAGGAAAGTGTATCCGGAAGTGCGCAACGGGAAATTTAAAGTAGATCTGATATTTACGGATGAGAAGCCGGAAACCATACGAACAGGGCAGAGCTATAACATTAAGTTACAACTCGGCGAATCGAGCGATGCCTTGCTGCTTCCAAAAGGGAGCTTTTTTCAAAGTACCGGAGGACAATGGATTTTCGTCATTGAT
>JBGTMS010000213.1:0-47355 GCA_041743425.1 Zeaxanthinibacter sp.
TCTTGGCCACGGTGAACCAGATCGGAAGGGTCAATGCCCTGTCCGCCGGAGTGACTACAATTACGGCTACTACCACAGACGGCAATCACAAAGATACGGCAGTCATAACGGTAGAAGCAGGCATAGTTTCTGTAACCTCCGTTGTCATCTCTCCGGATACAGCTTCAATGCTCCAGGGTAGCACTTTGGAGATCATTTCAGAACTTTTCCCTGCCACGGCGACCAATCGTTCCATCTCGTGGACGACTTCTGATACCTCTGTCGCGACAGTAAATGCACAGGGAATGGTTACAGCAGTGTCTTTGGGATCGGCTGTGATTACAGCTATTACGGAGGACGGTGGATTTACCGACAGCGCTACTAT
Source organism: Zeaxanthinibacter sp. (assembly GCA_041743425.1). Lineage (GTDB taxonomy): Bacteria > Bacteroidota > Bacteroidia > Flavobacteriales > Flavobacteriaceae > JTS-RE37. The sequence goes on from JBGTMS010000213.1 coordinate 365, forward strand.
AGAAGTAGTGACTCAGGACATCCAGGTAACGGACATCGTCATCTCACCGGATCAGGCCACCGTCATTGGTGGGAATTTCCTGAAACTAACCGCCGAAATATTTCCGGCAGATGCAACGAACCGGCAGGTCGTGTGGAGTTCATCGGACACCAGTGTCGCGACCGTCAATCAGAGTGGAAGAATTTCCGCCCTGGCGCAAGGCGTGGTGGATATCAGTGTCACTTCAGTTGACGGAAACTTTACAGACACCGCGGCAATCACAGTGGTTCATGAGGATATTGCGGTGACTTCAGTGATACTCTCCCCCGAGGAGGTATCTTTAACCCCTGCAAGTACACTGCAGTTAAGCGCGGAAGTATTTCCCGCTGACGCCACGCACAAAGAACTCATATGGAGTTCCTCAGACCCTCTTATCGCAGAAGTCAATCCGAATGGGAAGATCACTGCGGTGGCTGAAGGTTCGGCCATAGTTACGGTCACCACCGTAGATGGCAGCTTTACAGATACCTCCGCCATCACCATCGTAACTGATGCCATTCCCGTGACCAGTATTGAAGTTACCCCGGAACAAGCTTCAATTGAAACAGGGACTACAATCACATTTTTAGCGGAATTATTTCCTGTGGAAGCCACCAATAAGGAAGTCGCCTGGGAATCCTCTGATATTACAATCGCTACTGTAAATCCATACGGTAAGGCAGATGGTTTAACAGAAGGAACTGTCACCATAACGGCCACAACGGCAGACGGGCAATTTGTTGCAAGCGCAACACTTACTGTCATCGCGGTCGATGAAGAGCCAACCCCGGAACCAGAACCAACCAAAGATTGTATTGCCGATTTTGTAGCGGTGGACAATAGGGTAATTATTGAAGCCGAAAATCTGAATGTCAATTTTGGATGGGCGGTCAAAGCAGATGACGGTGGGCACTCAGGAAATGGGTATATCGCCTATGAAGGAGAAGATCAGTTCAATACCCCCGGAAGTGCGCTGATCTCCACCAGTATTGAAATCCGCGAAGCAGGGGTCTACCTCTTTCAGTGGAGAAATAAAATTGGTGATGCAGTGAATACTACAGACAGTAATGACACCTGGCTGAGATTCCCCGATGCCGAGGAATTCTTCGGAAAGAAGGGTGACGGCACGATTGTTTATCCGAATGGCGCTACAAAAGGTCCTTTACCCAAAGGCACCAGCTTGAAAGGTTGGTTCAAAGTATATCAGAATTCCGGACAGGATTGGAGCTGGGAGACAAATACCAGTGACAATGACCCTCACGCCATCTACGTTGTTTTCAGCCAGGCCGGAGTGTATACTATGGAAATCTCGGGCCGGTCTAAAGGACATAAACTTGATAGAATTGTCTTAAGTAAAAATGATGCGGACGAGAATGATCTGACTTCTCCGGAAACTCCGTGCGGATCGAAAACTACAGTTTATGCTCCCCACGTTCAGATTGAAGATGCGTCTGCTTTGGAAGGTAAGGATATCACCTTTAACATCAATCTTTCCCGAGAAAGTTCAGAAGCCATTGTTCTCGAAATGACCTACTCAGTTGGTACTGCAGATCGGGACGATTATGAGCCGGGATCACTGCAGGTGACACTTGAACCTGGGGAAACCACAAAATCTGTCAGTGTAGCCACGAGAAATGACTTACACCGGGAAGCAGATGAATCTTTTCGTGTTGCCGTAACATCCGTTAGAAGCGGGGCTATAGCCGATCATTCAGATACAGGGATCCTGACCATTCTGGATGAGGATTCACCTTTGGGTATCTATCCAAATCCGGCAAGAGCCAATTCAGTTGTACAACTGGACGGACTCCCGATGGGCGACTATGAGATAGGTGTCTTCACCATGGGCGGAGAACGTATACAAAATAAAAAGGTGGCTGCCAATGGAAGTTATCCACTGATGCTCAACCACATGGCCAAAGGCATTTATATTATTCGTGCAGTCAGTAAAGAAAGATCTTTTAGCGGAAAAATGATTGTACAGTAAAGAAGTAAGAAACCGGGCAATGAAATTGCCATGTTTTGATTGTGCGGGGTATCCATTCTTGGGTACCCCGTACTGCATTCTAAAAATCACGCCGCTGATTTCTGGATTCCCGTAAAATTTGATTGAAACTGACGGCGATCAGGGAGTGGGCCGGGTGATATACGCCAGGGTATTTTCTTTTATTCTGTTGCTTATATCTGAAATATCGGCCTTTATAAAAGGTTCTCCTGAAATCTTTTCGAACAACTCAATATAGCGCCCGGATACCGTCTCTATATAGGCATCGGACATGGCCGGCAACTTCTGACCCGGTAGACCCTGGAAACCATTACCAATCAGCCATTGCCTCACGAATTCCTTGGAAAGTTGCTTTTGAGGTGCTCCTTTGCTCTGTAGTTCTTCGTATCCGGAGGCATAAAAATATCGGGAAGAATCGGGCGTATGAATTTCATCTATCAGCAAGATTTCGCCCGTATCCGTTTTTCCAAATTCATATTTTGTGTCTACCAGAATAAGCCCCCTTGAAGCCGCGATTTCCGTGCCCCTTTTAAATAAAGCTGTGGTGTATTCTTCCAGGATTTCATATTCTTCAGGACTAACAATCCCGCGGTTCAAAATTTCGTCACGGGAAACATCCTCATCATGTGCTCCTTTTGCCGCTTTTGTGGCCGGGGTAATGATCGGTTGCCGGAAGCGGTCATTTTCCTTCATTCCTTCCGGCATCGCAACCCCACATAATTGCCTCTTTCCATCATGATACATCCTCGCGGCATGCCCGGAAAGATAACCTCGTATGACCATTTCGACCTTATAGGGCTCACAAGACTGCCCCACCGCCACATTAGGATCAGGAGTTGCTGATATCCAATTAGGTACTATATCGGCTGTGGCCTGCATCATTTTGGAGGCGATCTGGTTCAGAATCTGCCCTTTATAGGGAATGCCCTTCGGCATTACCACGTCAAAAGCCGAAAGACGGTCCGTGGCTATCAGGATCAACAATCCATTGGCCAGACGGTATACGTCGCGTACCTTCCCTTTGTAGAATCCCGTCTGTCCGGGAAAACTGTAATTGGTACTTGTAAGGGTAGAGATCATAGGAGATCTTAGTTTTGATGCTCAATATTTTTATAGGCATCGATCACTTTCTTGACCAGGTAATGGCGGATCACATCCTTATCATCCAGATAGATCATGGCGATCCCAGGGATATCCTTCAGGATCAATACAGCCTCCTTCAGACCAGAGATCACCCTTCTCGGAAGATCTATCTGACCGGGGTCGCCCGTGATTAGGAATTTAGCATTCTTCCCCATCCTGGTAAGAAACATTTTCATTTGGGCATGGGAGGTATTCTGGGCTTCGTCAAGAATGACAAACGCATGATCCAGGGTACGCCCCCTCATAAAGGCCATTGGAGCAATCTGAATGGTGCCATTTTCCAGATACTGGATGAGTTTCTCAGCGGGAATCATATCTCGCAAGGCATCATATAATGGCTGCATATAAGGATCCAGCTTTTCCTTGAGATCTCCCGGCAAAAATCCGAGATTCTCCCCGGCTTCAACTGCAGGTCTTGTTAAAATAATACGCTTTACTTCCTTGTTTTTCAAGGCTCTGACCGCCAGTGCTACCCCGGTATAGGTCTTTCCGGTTCCCGCGGGTCCTATAGCAAAAACCATATCGTTCTTTTCAGTGGCTTCTACCAATTTACGCTGGTTGGCCGTCTGTGCCTTTATAAGCTTCCCATTCAATCCGTGTACGAGCACCGCATCACTGAATTCTGACCCTTCATCATAAGACCCGTTTCCGCCCAGCATCCTTTCAATACTATTCGGATCCAACATATTGTATTTGGAATAATGGTTGATGAGCATTCTAAAACGCCTATTAAATTCATCAAGTTGCTGTTGTTCCCCAAAGACGTTGATCTTATTTCCGCGGGCGACGATCTTTAATTTCGGGTAGAATTTTTTTAGAAGGTCGATATTCTCATTCTGATGCCCAAAAAACTCTCTGGGGTTGATTTCGGTAAGATCTAATTTCAGTTCGTTCAAAGAATAGTGCTGTTTAGTTGACCGGAGCGATTAAATTTTTGCAGGCTGTTTTTTTGTGTAATTTTGTCTCGCAAACTTACGTAAAAATCACTTTGCCCGTATAAAATTTATCAATAGTATTGGATGGCGATTATTACTTTAATCACTGACTTTGGCCTTAAGGATCATTTTGTAGGAGCCATCAAGGGTACCATTTACAGGGAGTTAGCTGATGTCAGGATAGTTGACATTTCCCATCTGATAAGTCCGTTCAACATCCAGGAATGCGCCTATATTCTAAAGAATGCCTATAAGGCGTTTCCATCAGGGACCATCCACATAGTTGGAGTCGATTCTGAGCCCACCATGGAGAATAAGCATATTGCGGTCCTGGTTGACGGACATTACTTTATCAGTGCAAACAATGGGGTCATCAGTCTGATCACCTCGGAGATCCAACCTGAGACAGTTGTGGAAATCAATATCCCAAATCCCATTCACGGATCATTTCCAGTGCTGGATATTTTTGTTTCCGTGGCTTGCCATATTGCAAGAGGAGGTACACTGGAAGTGGTGGGGAAACGTTTTGAAGACCTGAAAGAACTCAAGGAATTCTCACCGAGAATCACGGAAAATGGCCGAACTATCGTTGGAAACGTTATTTACATTGACAATTATGGAAATGTCATTACCAATATCCGTAAAAGCCTTTTTGAATCTTATAAGGGCGGGAGATCATTTACTATCAGCGCCCGCAATAAAAAAATAACTGAAATCCATACCACCTATAGTGATATTATCAATTTTGACCTGGACAAAAATCAGCGAAGGGGCGCGGGTGACCTGTTAGCACTTTTTAATTCTTCGGGATTCATAGAGCTGGCTATTTACAAAAGTGATCTCAATACTGTTGGATCGGCATCCAGCCTTCTGGGGCTTGATTACCGGGATGTGATTCATGTGAATTTTACCTGACCGAAGCTGTGAAATTCAAAAATGAGCAGCTTGAAAATAATTGCTAGTTTTGACAAGAGATTTCAATCAGAAAGCCGCGAACCAGCCAGATAGGCACTGCGATATGTCATCCGCTACATTATCAAAGCATATGCATGCCATGCATTTCTAACCGGGGTGGCAACCGGCAGGGTCAGTAAGTAGTAATCAACAGAATAAGAATGTTTGCCATCTTCAGAAAGGAAATAATGACATTCTTGGCCTCTGCTCTGGGTTATCTTATTCCGGGACTCTTTTTATTGTTAAACGGCCTTTTCCTCTGGGTGTTCAAGGGGCCTTACAATATCCCGGATTACGGATTTGCCGATATGAGCCTCTTTTTTCAGCTGGCACCCTGGGTATTTTTATTTCTGGTTCCGGCGATCACCATGAAAAGTTTTTCTGAGGAAATGAAGAGCGGTACCATGGAACTTTTGCTGATCAAGCCGTTATCTTTATGGCATATTGTTGCCGGTAAGTTTTTCGCAGCTGCGGTTCTGGCAATGCTCACTATTCTACCCACCCTTATCTACGCCTTCGCCATCTCTCAACTTGGAGTCACAGAAGGCAACCTCGATATGGGCCTGGTGGCAGGCTCCTATTTCGGACTACTTTTTCTGGTTTTTAGCTTTATTTCCGTCGGACTCTTCACCTCAACGCTAAGTGAAAGCCAGGTGATCGCCTTTATATCCGGACTTCTTCTGGCCTTTGTCCTCTATTATGGATTTGACGCGGCGGCAACTCTATTGAAAGATGGAGAAGCCCAATTATTTGTCAAAAGTCTGGGAATGAAATGGCATTTTGAACAACTTGCAGGAGGTGTTATAGATACCCGGGACCTGGTGTATTTTATTGGCATGATAGGTTTTTTTGGTTATTTATCAGTAATTCAACTCAGCGTCCATAATCGATAATGAAACAAAAAAAATGGCTATCGGTTTCTTTGGGATTGCTGGCACTGCTCTTATTCAATGCTGTGGGAAACCTTGTGTCTGTCAGATTTGATCTCACTGAAGATCAAAGGTATACTCTTTCCGAGCAGGCGCTGCGTACTGTTTCGAGCCTTGAAGGTCCGGTTACCGTAGACATCCTTCTCAACGGCGATCTCCCGGCTGAATTTTTAAAATTAAAGCAGGAGACAGGGCGGCTTTTGGAGCAATTCCGATCCGGGCATAAAGCGATTCACATTAATTTTGTAAATCCGCTGGAGGATGTGTCCCAACAGCAAGCCACTATAGCCCAATTACAAAGTATGGGGCTAACCCCGGCAAATATCACCGTGGAAGATCAGGGCAAAACTTCTCAGGAATTCCTTTTTCCCTGGGCGATGGTCAATTACAGAAATACTACCGTCAGAGTTCCGTTGTTAAAGAACACGCTCGGATCGTCTCCGGAAGAGCGTATCAGAAATTCTGTCCGGAACCTGGAGTATGCTTTTGCCGATGCCTTTACTAAATTAGGTGCAACTCAAAAAAAACGCGTGGCTGTGATCAAAGGAAATGGCGAATTACCGGATGTGGAAATGGCCGATTTTCTGACCAGCATCCGTGATTATTACAACATAGGCGCCATTACACTTGATTCTGTAAGTTTACATCCTCAAAAAGTTCTGGATCAGTTAAAAACCTTCGATCTGGCCCTGATCGCGAAACCGACGGAACCTTTTACGGAACCTGAAAAATATGTCCTTGACCAATTTATGGTGCATGGAGGGAAAACCATATGGCTATTGGACAAGGTCGTTATAGAACTGGACAGCCTTATAAATGAGGAGGGTAGTACGCTCGCACTCCCCCGCTCCATCAATTTGGACGATATTCTATTCCGCTATGGGATCCGTATCAACCCGGAGCTTGTTTATGACATGTATTTTACACAGATTGTACTTGCTTCGGGGGAAGGGAACAATTCCAGTTATAATCCCATCCCCTGGTTCTATAACCCCATGGTTTTTTCACGGAATGACCATCCGGTAAATACAAATACGGAGGCGTTGAGGCTGCAGTTCGCAAATAGTTTGGATACCCTTCAGAACGATTATAAAAAAACGATATTATATTATAGTTCCCCTCTCTCCAGGGTAGATATGGCTCCAAAATTAATAAATCTGGATACGGCCGAATCAATGCCCGAAAAAGAGAGCTTTACCGAAGGAAATTATCCATTGGCAGTATTGGTAGAGGGAAAGTTTAGATCGGCATACGATCAGCGGCTGAAGCCTCTGCAATTAGAAGGTGCAGCAACCCTCGGTCCTGGGAACGGCATGTTGGTCGTGGCCGACGGAGATGTCATCAGGAACCAGCTTCGCAACGGAAGACCGCTGGAACTGGGCTACGATAAATGGACGAATAACTTTTATGGGAACAAGGAATTCCTGATCAACAGCATCAACTACCTCCTGGATGATAGCGGACTTATAAACATTCGTAATAAAAAGGTGGTGATCCCTTTGCTGGATCCGCAGAAAATCAGGGATGGAAAAACCAGGTGGCAGCTCCTGACTACAATGGTACCTCTCCTGTTCTGTGTCTTGTGTGCTCTGGGTTTTGCAATAGTCCGAAAGAGGCGGTATGCCGGTTAAGTGTTAATAAGTTTGTTTTATATAAAACCACAATTGGGATATATTTGTTTTTAATGCGCCTCCTGAATCCGAACATGGCCAATTAACGAGAACTACGAATGAAATTTATAGTATCGAGCACCTATTTATTAAAACAGTTACAGGTCCTGGGAGGGGTGATAAATAACAGCAATACCTTACCCATCCTGGATAATTTCCTCTTTGATTTACAGAAGAACAAATTGACGGTTTCCGCATCGGACCTGGAAACCACCATGAGTTCCGAACTTGTAGTAGAATCGGATAATGCCGGACAAATTGCGGTACCCGCAAGGCTACTGCTTGAAACCCTGAAAACATTCCCGGAACAACCCCTCACTTTTGTGGTAGAAGATAATAATACCGTCGAACTCAGTTCCAATCACGGTAAATATGCCCTGGCCTATGCGGATGGTGCCGAATTCCCGAAATCGGTGGAGCTGGCGAATCCTTCATCCACAAAGATTGTTGGAGACATCCTTGCAACTGCCATCCACAAGACCATTTTCGCCACAGGCAATGACGATCTCAGACCCGTCATGAGTGGGGTATTTTTTCAATTTTCCCCTGAAAATCTCACTTTTGTCGCTACAGATGCCCACAAGCTCGTCAAATATAGCCGAACTGATGTCTCAGCTTCGCAGGTTGCCGAATTCATCATGCCTAAAAAACCTTTGAATCTGCTGAAAGGCATACTTACCGGCAGTGAGGAAAATGTGACCATAGAATACAATGACAGCAACGCAAAATTCAGTTTTGACAAATCAGAGCTCATCTGCAGGCTCATTGATGGAAAATACCCAAATTATGAGGCGGTCATTCCAAAAGAGAACCCCAATAAACTTTCAATCGCAAGGAATCTGCTTCTGAGTTCCGTACGCCGAGTTTCGATATTTTCTAATAAAACAACACATCAAATACGGCTGAAAATCGCCGGAGCTGAATTGAATATCTCCGCAGAGGATTTGGATTACAGCAACCGGGCTGAAGAGCGACTTACCTGTTCCTATAAGGGAGATGATATGCAGATCGGTTTTAATTCCCGGTTCCTCATTGAAATGCTAAGCAATTTAAATTCAGATGAAGTATCCCTGGAAATGAGCCTCCCTAACAGGGCCGGTATCCTGACCCCTTCAGACGGACTTGATGACGGTGAAAATGTGACCATGCTTGTCATGCCCGTTATGTTAAATACCTGATAGAACTTCCGAAAAAGTTTGCAAGCAGAAATCCGTCAGACTCTTTAATGACCTCAGGAAATAAAGCGAATGGTCATAAAGTAATTCGGAGCTTCACCATTCGCCGCCCTTACCGCATTGGATATAGGAAGTACAAAGCCCAGAATGGCTATGCCTATGAGTGTAAGAATTCCCAATCCAAGGAGTAAAATGGCCGGAATACTCAGGATGATATAAAGCAGCATACTCAATTGGAAATTGACAATTACCTTACCGTGTTCATTCATATCCTGAACAGAATCCCTTGTGGCAAGCCAGATAATAAGGGGAATAATCAGTCCGCCGAATCCCACAATATAGCTCAGTAATTGGCTCAGATGGGTGAACATCAGAAGTTGCCTGTCGATGCGGACATTGGTGCTATTAAGGACTTCCATTTTCCGTTTGATTTAAAGGTTCATACCCATTAGTAGCAATTCATTGTGAATTGTTACACGCATGAAAATCATAGACGGCAGGTCATTTTATTGCTTACTTTCCAACTTGGAGACCTTTATTTTGTCACGGGCAATCCGGGATTGCAGCTTTAAAATTTTTTTATTCATTTTCTGAATTTCTACAGGCGAGAGCACCCCTCTGGCCTGATCCTTCAGAAGTTTTAGTTCCAGCTTTTCCAACTTGCGGCCATTCTTCTCAATGGATTCCTTTGACGATACGATCTTCTTTTGATTTTTTTCTTCCTTCCTGATTAGTTTTAACTCTTGCTCGGCTTTTTTCTTCTGCGCCTTTATGTCCCTGGTCTCAGTGGAAACCTGAGGGATAGAATCTGCCGGTACCCCTGCTACCTGTCCGCTAAGTTGCATACATCCGGCAAGGATAAAGGTAATTCCGGAAACTTTCCAATTTTTCATAACCAAATTTTAAGGGAATTCTCTCCCGGTTGAAGGTACTCATTTTTACCGAATCCCGCATTATTGAACCCAGTCCATGGTGCCTGCACCACCCATGCGCCTGTTTTTACTTATTTTTACATCAAAATTTACTTATGTATCCTACGGATACTATTATAGCCCTTGCGACACCTTCAGGTACGGGGGCAATCGCGGTCATCCGTCTGTCAGGGAAGCAGGCCCTGCCACTCGTTTCACAGTGTTTCAGATCTGTACGCGGAAAGATCCTTTTACAACAAAAAAGCCACCGTATCCATTTAGGATATCTGGAGGATGGGGACACCGCTCTGGATAAGGTCATGGTTGCTGTGTTTAAAGCCCCCAATACCTATACCGGCGAAGATGTGGTCGAGATTTCCTGCCATGGTTCAGGTTTTATCCAACAGCAGATCCTTCGTTTATTTATTCGCAAGGGATGCCGAATGGCTTCAGGAGGGGAATTCACCCTGCGAGCGTTTCTTAACGGGAAACTGGATCTGAGTCAGGCGGAAGCCGTGGCAGATCTTATAGCCAGCGATAACGCCGCTGCGCATCAGACTGCCATGCAACAGATGCGTGGCGGTTTTAGTAACGAAATAAAAAAACTTCGCGGAGAATTGCTGCAGTTTGCCTCCCTCATTGAACTGGAACTCGATTTTTCGGAAGAAGATGTGGCGTTTGCAGACATGGACAAATTCCGTGAGTTGCTGGCGCGGATAGAAAGTCTGTTAAAAGGGCTCATTGATTCATTTACTCTGGGTAACGTAATTAAAAATGGCGTCCCCGTGGCCATCGCAGGTAATCCCAATGTAGGTAAATCTACGCTGCTGAATACCCTGCTTAATGAGGAACGCGCCATCGTCTCTGAAATAGCCGGTACCACCAGGGATGCCATAGAAGATGAAATATCTATAGGAGGTATCGGCTTCCGGTTTATAGATACGGCAGGGATCAGAGAAACAGAAGATAGTATAGAACGTATTGGCATTCAACGTACCTATGAAAAAATCGGGCAGGCAAGGGTGGTTCTCTTTTTACTTGACGCCACAGCTTTTGAACAAGTTGCACATGAGTTGATGCCTTCAAAAAATGAACAAAGAAAAGGGCAGGAACGCGAGTTAAAGCTTCTGGCAGATGTACGGCGAATGCGCGAACAACATCCCGCAAAACCAGTTATTCTCATTGTGAACAAAGCGGATACCCTTTCTCCTGAGGGGCATTTAATGATGCTGAAAAATCTGAATGGGATTACCAGCGGACTCGGAAATAGTCAGGGAGTACTCCTTTCTGCCAAAACTGGGCTAGGTGTGGATACCCTTAAGGAAATGCTTCTTGGCCTGGTCAGCACCGGAGCTTTGCGGAATGATGAAGCCATTATTACAAATTCCAGGCATTTTGATGCACTGACGAAGGCACTTGAAGAGATCCAAAAAGTAGATGCCGCTCTAAACGAAGGTGTGACCGGAGATCTGCTAAGCATAGATATCCGACAGGCCTTATATCACTTGGGCAGTATTACCGGGGAGATCACCTCGGACGACTTGCTTACCAATATTTTTTCGAATTTTTGTATCGGGAAGTAATAAATAGTTCAGAATAAAAAATGAAGGAAGCAGCGAATTTAATTCCTTAATTAACTCGTTTTACAAAATAAAAATTAGTAAATGATTTCCGGTGCAATTACCTCACTCCGTACGCAAACTTTCTACTGGATTTCTATTTGCCGCTTTAAGAGTTTGTATACTCATGACTATAATGGAAATAACAAACATAATTATAGCACTCACCAGGAAAATCCCAGCTCCTAACTCAATTTTATAAGCATACCCTTCAAGCCAATCATGCAATGACCACCAGGCCAAGGGCGAAGCAATGAGAAATGCAATTGATTCAAGAACAAGAAACTCCTTGCATAGTAAAACATTTACTTGAAAAAGGGAAGCACCTAATACTTTTCGAATTCCAATTTCCTTGATTCGTTTCTCTGTTGTATGTATTACCAAACCTAAAAGCCCAATGCAACTGATAAGTATTGCGAGACCAGCTGACCATCCTAAAAGAATCGACGTCTTACGTTCCTGCTCATAAAAATGCGCTACAGTTTCGTCCATAAAATTAATCTCGAAGTCAGATTCCGGATAGATTGATTGCCAGGTATTCCTAATCTTTTTAATAGTTGCAGGCCAATTTTCTGGTGACCCTAAAAGAGAAAAGTGTACCGTATTCAATTGTCGGTAGAATCCAGTATTAATATCCCCAAGTAAGGCCATCGGAGTTATGTCTGATTCAAAAGAGCGTTGAAAGAAATTGGACATTACACCCACTATCGGATGAAGTGAATCACCCCTTTTTATCATTTGACCAATTGCATCATTTGGGTTTGAGAAACCTAAAATTCTTGCGTATGTTTCATTTATAACATACTCTTCAATGGTATCATTTAACCGGTCTCTTCCGGCCAATAATTGAATTCCATATAATTTCCGATAACTACTATCCCCGAAAAGAAATTGAAGTTCGGTATTAATTTCACTTCCATCTTGCATATAAGTCGCTACATCAGAATTCGTATTTTCTGAAGCCGGTGGATCACCCCCCAGACTGATTTTTGTAATTTGTGGAATATCCTTTAATTCACTCACCAGTGTTAAGCGCTTTTGGTAATTATCTTCTTCTCAGGCTCTAATGTATGCTATGGCATTAGTTTTAAAACCCATTTCCTTATTGAGCATAAAATTCAATTGTTGACCAACAATCAGTGTGGCTAAAATGAATATCTGTGCGATAGTAAATTGAAATATTGTTAGATATTTTCTAACTACTGATTTACTCTCTACTTGAAAAATCTGACCCTTTAGAACTTGAATTGGCCGAAATTTTGAAAGGATCATGGCAGGATAAATACCAGAAAATAAAGCAACTACTGCCAATAAAAGCAGGACAAATCCAATAATCCACATATTTGCCATTAAGTCCAGGGATATTCCCTTTGGGATAAAATCAGAAAACATCTTTATCCACAATGGGCATAATAGAAGGGAAATAAGGCCAGCTGCCATGGTCAAAATTGTGGTTTCGCCAATAAATTGAAATATTATCAATTTTCGTGAACTACCTAATGTTTTGCGAATACCGATTTCCTTGGCACGTTTGCTCGCTTGTGCTGTATTAAGATTAATAAAATTGATACATCCCAGTAGAAGCAGAAAAAAGGCTGTCAGGGAGAGACCGAGCAATACAGTTTTATCCGCAGTTCGTTCAAGGAAATTAAAGGTTCCTACATCCTGATTAAAATGAAGGTCACTCAAAGATTGTATGTCAAATTGGCGACCATATCCCATACTCACCATTTCTTTATCTGCATGCTCCTTGGCTAGTTGGTCTAGCGCTTGTTGAATTTGTGGCAACATGCCGTTGTTCTGTACTATTATAAACAACTGAGATGCCGAGTTTGTACTGTTCCAATTCCTGTTTAATACCTGATTTTCTGCACCGGCACTAATGGCGGTTTTGTATGATAAAAATTCCTGAAAGTTGAGATCTGTTCGCTCCTTAAAGGCACTAACAACTCCAACTACCTTTACATTTATTGAATCATTGTAGATAAGGGTTTTACCCACTATCTGGTCCAAGGACAGTTTGGGAAAGTATTTAGCTGCTCTGGTACTGGTCAGCACCACTTCATTCGGGTTATCTAGAACGGATCTGGGTTTCCCTGTCAGCCATCGATAGTTGAAGAAGTTAAAATAAGAAGCATCTGTATATATAATGTCAGTAGTATTTTTATATATATAATTTTCGGATTCCGAGGTAATCTTCCGAAAGTTCGTGGAATAAAAAGTAGTAGCCTTCTCAATTCCCGCCATTCCTTCTTTAACCTTTAATCCAAGGGGGATCGCTACACCTCTAGTTGAAAAAGAGTCATCGTTGGAAGATAATGTAGTTGTAATCCTATGCATCCGCTCACCATCAGGGTGGAATTTGTCAAATGTTACATCGTAGTAAATAATAATTCCAATAACAAATGAGGCACTTAATCCTATCGAAAGCCCAACAATGTTGATCAAAGAAAAAACTTTGTTACGCCAAATATTTCTAAAGGCAATTTTTAAAATGTTATTAAACATGGGTCTCTCTTTAAAAATTAGCCAATATTTACATGGCAAGCCGAATATTATTGCTCAGTAACCTAAAGTATTATCTGTTCCACCTATTTTTATGCCAAAATGTTAACTATTTGTTAATCAGAAAAGTATAAAAGATTTTCTCATTATCCAGTTGTCAATATGTAAAAGAACTGTACGAGACCTGTCCAATCTTTGTGCATGTTTGATGAAAAAGTTCACTGAAATCTCTTTCAAAATGACCGGACTACTCTAAATACCATAAAAAAATGCTGTTATCGGGAAAAAGATTTCAGTTTTGTTAAGTAACATTTGGACACAAATGACTACATATCATATATATACAAAAAATATGCTTTCCTTACCTTTCCTTTTAATTCTTATTTAGAATATTTTATTGTGTATCAACCGTATCCAATGGTTGTATGTGACCATAAATGACAAAAAAGATTTAATTTGGAGGAAATGGAGAATTTGGCGGAGCTTTCCAGTACTGGCGAAAACCGCATTAAGCATAATGGAGCTCCATCTGTGGAAATGGCATTCGAACCACAGATTAACCAGGTAATCTCCCTAATAGTTCGCGAGCCGGGGATGTCCTTGAAACCGAAAAATAGATCATGGTAATTCTTGACCAACTACAACAATAGTAACCCTTTCAAAAATAACAGGATTCAGTGTCTCATTTTATTTATTTTGATTTCCTACCAAGAGATTCAGGCTCCTTTTGAGTTTCAAATTCTGGATAATTAGCACTTCGATTAATCCTATTCGTATTCTGACATCTGCCAAATGAATTGAAAAATAAGTTGCTAAGTCAGAGGATGAACAGGATAATGAATTTAAAAATGATTTAACTAGCAGACCCTCAATAATATATAAAGTATACTAAAATGAAAGCAAAAAAAATAGTGTGGATTATTGCTGCCGTCCTTGGCGGAGAGCTTGCGTTGATCTTATTGACAACTGTGGCACAAGAGGTGCTATTTAGTGGAATAAGATTTAATAGCTCGCCGATGTCCGAAATCATTCTGGGCGGAATTGCCACTGTGGTGGCAGCCATTCTGGCAGGGGTTATTGCAAGATTAATTATGAAAGAATATCACAGGGTTGTGCCTGTTGCCATTTCCATAATTATCGCGGCTGAAACAACTTATCTTACAATCATTAATCAATCAGGGGACCCGGCATGGTTCGATATTATTGGCGGGCTTTCCCTGATAGCCGGAATCTGGTTAGGCTATAATTATCCTAAGGTTATCTTTACCTTTTTTGGTAAGGCCAACCGATCATCAAATGTTGCATAACACACACAGAAAATTCCCTATAAATAACCAAATCCTTTTAATGAAGAATGGACTTTTTTCACTGCTCCTAATTCAATTTACGGCATGGTCCGAAGGTCGTGAAAGAAGGATGGGAAATATACTTTTATTTGGGGAGGGGTCTGATTCTATGATGAGTTCAATTCAGCGTTCAACAGTAAAACTCAAAAAGCATAATAGCAATGGAATGTCATTAATTCATTGAATACTTTATATAATAAACCGGCGATTTAATTGGCCATAGCATCTACGAAAAAAAATAATTTTTTAGTACGATCATACCTTTACGATGCTATCATTACGAAAACCAATACTTTTTAAGTTTGATAAAGCCATTCATGACAATTGGGAATCCATCCACCTTGATAAGTTATGATTTAGACCTAATTCAGGACCTTTCATCCGGTTATGACCATTTTTATATGAATGTCGGCTGAATTCGAAAATGCTCGTTAATGACTGCAATAGAACTATCCATTTGTTACCTCCCATCATTGAACCATTGATGAACCCGCCTTCTGATTCACTCGTCCTGTCTGATAAAATAACGATCCTCAGATTCTCCGGTTTCGAGATTAACTGAAAATGACTAATTGAGGTCCCCTCTAGAAAATACCTGAGAGTTGGTCAGCTGTTCAGGCAAAGTTTTGACCATTTTGATCAACCCTGTGGGGGCCGTGGCAGGCAGGAACTACTCCTATTTAAGAATGCCCAAAACAGAGGACTTAACTTCCCGGAACTATCGGCACTAATTGCCTTCTGCTTTGATAATTTTCAGATCATTTTATCCGGTATAAAACCAATACAGCCAAGCTTACGTACATATTTGCAGGAAAACCGGCAGCAAGACTCCTCCTGATCACAGAATTTGAAAGCGATACAAGGCATACCAACACTTTTTTTACATGGCCTTCTGGTTATAATTTCCGCTTTGTATCTGCTTGGACCTCTAAAAACCCAGATATATTCGTTTTTACATCTTTTCTCACATGCCTTCTCATTGGAATCTCATCATAGAAAGCTTCCCCACGAGGAAGCCCATCACCACGAAGAAGATCACGGTCACAATTTTTTGGTTTCCACTTTTGATTTGGAAAAACATGAACATACCCATGAAGGAGAAGTCTCGGATCACAGCCATCAGTGGCTTTCCTTTATAGGTGTTGTTTTCAATACGGCCAACACAGAACCCACTCATTATTGCCATTTCCTCGAAATTATGCCTGATAAACATACCCTTCCGGAAATGGCAGGATATCAGCCACCTATCTCCCTATTACAGACAAGGAACGCCTGTTCGCCTTTTCAAAGAGAATATAACTCCCACCCTGAGGTTGGCACTCCCCCTCCACGCCTGAACGTTTCCTAAGGCAGTTTCATTTTACTTCTCACATTCAAGAAAGCTGTGAGAGGAACCTCAGCGCATGTTTAACACGCAGCTTGGGTAGCTTATTAATGCGGTACCTTTTTGGGTATTCCGGGATCATAGCGTGAAATGTTTTTGCCAAAAAAAGAATATCGAAACGGGGTTCCTTTCCGAACCCGCCATCCCAATTAATTAGTTCGAGAAATGAGATATATTTATATGGCAATTCTTATGCTACTTACCAATGCCATTCACGCTCAAAATCTCCGGGGCACGGTAGTCGGTACGAATAACAGACCGCTTGAAAATGTTGGCATTTTTAACCAGAATACAGGGCTGCACAGCCACTCGGATGCAACCGGCTCTTTTGTCCTGGCAAAAACTACGGTAAATGACAGCGTTTTTTTTACACGCCTCGGTTCTAAAACAATGATACTGTTCGTAGCACCTGAAAATCTGAATGCGGTTATGTCCATCGTCATGGAAGAAGCAAGTATTTCACTTGATCAGGTGGTAGTGGTCTCTGAGGTAAATGCGCTAAGCAGGATTATCGATGTGGACGTACAGAATAATCCGGTAAAATCCTCCCAGGAAATTCTACGCAAAGTACCGGGTCTGATCATCGGACAACATGCGGGTGGCGGTAAGGCAGAACAGATTTTCTTAAGGGGTTTTGATGTTGATCATGGAACGGATGTGGCCATTAGTGTAGATGGTATGCCTGTAAACATCGTAAGTCATGCACACGGTCAGGGCTATGCCGATTTACATTTTGTAATCCCTGAAACCATAGAAAACATCAATTTTGGCAAAGGCCCGTATTATGCGGACAAAGGTAATTTCAACACTGCCGGATATGTAGACCTTCGCCTACGAAAAACACTCGATAAAAATATTATCTCACTGGAAGCAGGGCAATTCAACACCTCCCGTTTGCTTGGCATTTTTCAACTATTTGATTCAGGAACCAGTGATGCCTACATTGCCTCTGAGCTGTATCTGACAGATGGACCTGTAGAAGCGCCACAGAACTTTAACCGGATCAATATACTGGGAAGGTATAATTGCCAACTGTCAAGTGATCAGGTACTCAATCTGACCGCCTCCCATTTTCAAAGCAAATGGGATGCCTCCGGCCAGATTCCGCAACGTGCGGTAAATATGGGACTGATAAGCAGATTCGGCGCTGTTGACGATACGGAAGGAGGACAGACAAGCAGGACCAATCTTCAGGCCAATCATACCAAAGTACTTGCAGATAACAATCTTTTCAAGACCAGGGTCTTTCTGTCTCAATACAATTTTGAATTGTATTCCAACTTTACCTTTTTCCTAGAAGATCCTGTAAATGGGGATCAGATCCGGCAAAAAGAGGACCGTTTTATTATGGGTGCAGAGAGTGTTTATGAAACCAAAAACACCCTGCCGGCAAATGATATTACATTGAAATATGAAACCGGAATCGGTTTCAGATATGACAACGCAGACGACATTGAACTGTCAAGTACGCTGAACCGGCTAACCACGCTAAACCGGATTTCCCTGGGCAATGTAGATGAAACAAACTCCTATGCTTTTCTGAACACAGAGTTGAAAGCCGGAAAATGGACCTTGAATCCTTCGTTAAGATTGGATTATTTTAAATTTGACTATGTCAATAAAATCACGACTGCCTATGATAATCAGAGCGAATCAAGGCTCGCGTTCAGTCCTAAACTGAACACCCTCTATTCTGTAAACCGAAACTGGCAGTTATTTCTAAAATCGGGCATCGGATTTCATTCCAATGATTCCCGGGCAGTAGTGGCCAACAATGGCATGGACATCCTACCTGCCGCTTACGGCGTAGACCTTGGGACCATTATAAAACCTGTTGGCCGCCTCGCATTGAATGCTACCCTATGGGGATTGTTTCTGGATCAGGAATTTGTGTATGTTGGTGACGCAGGCATTGTTGAACCCAGTGGGAAAACAAAGCGGTTGGGTGTGGAAATCGGAGCCCGGTATCAGGCCACGGATTGGTTGTATCTGTATGGAGACATCAATTATACTTATGGCAGGAGTACTGAGGAGATCGATGAGGAGGATTACATTCCACTCGCGCCGGACCTGACCTCATCAGGAGGTGCTTTATTTGATGGCCTTAGGAATTTTTCTGGGGCATTGACCTATCGCTGGGTGGATGAAAGACCCGCCAATGAAGATAATTCCATCAGGGCTGAAGGTTATTTCGTGACAGATTTTAATTTAAACTATCACTGGAAGAATTGGACCCTGGGTGTCATAGTGGAGAATCTGCTGGATACTGAATGGAATGAGACACAGTTTGCTACGGAAAGCCGGTTATTCAATGAAACTTCTTCTGCAGAGGAAATTCATTTTACACCCGGAACGCCATTTTACCTTCGTGGAAAACTTTCCGTTACCTTTTAATAACAGATAGGGTTATAAATATGGTGAAAACGCAATAAACACCTCTGGTAATCGCTAACTGGGATAAGGATGTATGTCTTATTGCAAATCCTGTGGTAGAGATATGATCATAAACAAATAGCTGATCCTGAAGCATCGACCGAGATAAACGACGTTCCTGTTAGAGAATAAGCTCAGTCCGGTATATCACATTGCAGAACTCATTGGATATAAAAATGCCACTCACTTTACAGCCTTTAGGCGATGGTTTGGAATGACACCCCTTCAGTACAGAAAACGTACATAGGACATTTTGGAAGGTTCGTTCTTTACCATTATTTGGCGTGAAATACGGTCAAGTTTTTTAAGTCGAAAATTCTCTTTCCCTGACATTAAAGGGCAGTAAACCTCTATCACAACAATTTTATAGGATTTTCCTCCATTTTAGGGTTGGGTAACAACAACATCTAATTTCTTTGGCTTATCCATTATTCAACCTAACTTAGCATTTCCAAAAAATTTATCAGCCTTATTTTCTGGTCACGACCACATCGTCCACAAAGAAAGTGGCCGCGTGCAGCGAGCCAACTTCAAAGGCAACTGCGCCAAAGTTTTGTGCGAGCCGGAAAACATTGTCAGGGACATCAACCGTTAGGTTTCCAGTGGCTTCAGAGCCCCCAATCAGCGTAATTTCAGCCTTGGCCGTAGTATCCGTGATTATAAGATTGACCGAAAGTACAAAGTTCCTGTCACTCGTAAAATGCCCGAATCTGACGTTGGAATCATCAATACGAACATCCCCTTCAGGCATAAAATCAAGGTGCAGGAACTGGCCAAATGGCAGAGGACTTTGACTGGACGCCTCAAAACCTACAGTAACCACCCCGGCTCCTTTGGGAATGTGCAGGCTGGCAAGCATTCCATACTCCCCTGGTCCGAAACGGGTAAAATTTCCAATCAGTTTGGTTTGTGCACCTCCACGTGTCGGATGGGAAACTTTACACCATTTATTGCTCGGAAGTTCGGTATTGGGTGCCGCTACTACTGTAAGAGATCCAGGGCCGGGTTGCAGGGTGACCGTGCCTGTAGACTGGTTTGTCGAAGGGGGTGATCCTATAGTGTCGTTATTAAAATTTGCAAGGAGCACCGTTGTATTACAAGCTGCTGATAGTGCGAGTAAGATAAAAGCCATCAACAGAAACAAATGCTGCGTAATCCAGGACATCACATTTCGACCATTTTGAGATACAAATGCCCCTGTCTGAGTGAGTTCGGGTCTGATTCTATTTATTGCTTTCATGCTCATGAGATGATTTATATTAGGTTTACTTCAAAAATCCTGTACATCTTATAAGCGTATCCAGGATGATAAGACATAGGCTATTTTATACTGGCGAACACCTTTGGCTAACATCAGATAAAATTAAATGATGGATGATTTAAAAAAATCAGATTTGTGCAAATGGAGGTATAAATTGTGTAGTTGACATCCCTGATAGTGATGCCGCTGCCTGATCTATATAATTCCCTCCTTTCGGTAGAGCCTTTGCACCAGGGGTCCCAAGGTCAAACCTTGTACAAGTATGGAAAAGACGACCACCATGTAGGTTATAAAGAGGATCAGGTCACGGTTCATGTCATCAGCCAGGCTCAGAGCCAGAGCAATGGAAATCCCGCCACGAAGTCCCCCCCAGGTCATTACCAAATTTGTATTGGGAACAAATGCCAGGCGCTTCCTAAAAAAATTGATGGGCAATAAAAGTGATAGGTACCGACTCAGAAGGACTATAGGTATGGCCATAAGGCCCGCCATAATATACCTTCCGTCGTAGGTGAGGACCAGCATTTCCATTCCTATTAGCACGAATAGTATGGTGTTCAATAACATATCGATCAATTCCCAGAACTTATCTACATAACTTTCGGTCTGGCTGGACATGGCTCCTTTCCTTATTCTATCGGTTCCTATGAGTAGGCCTGCAGTCACCATTGCCAATGGGGCGGATAGATGGAACTTATGGGCCAGGGAAGTACCCACCATCACCACGGCAAGAGTGATGATGACCTCAATCTGGTAATCATCAATCTTTTTCATAAAAAAATAACTGAACCACCCCAGGAATACCCCAAGAGCGACACCACCAACAACTTCTACCGCAAAAAGTTGTAAGATAGAAGCAGGTGTTACAGCCTCCACTCCAAGGCTACTTATCTGAAAGATAGTGAGAAAAACCACCACCCCCACTCCATCATTAAACAGAGACTCCCCTACGATTTTTGTCTCTAAGATCCCGGGTACCCCAGCCTGCTTAAGAATACCAAGGACGGCAATCGGATCTGTCGGAGAAATCAGGGCGCCAAACAATAAACAATGGATATAGATCACATCGTAATCAAAAATAACGAAGGCGTAATACAAGATAGTTCCCACCAGGAAAGTGGATACAAGGACTCCAAGGGTGGAAAACACGAAGACAGGCCATCGCTGTACCCGGAGTTGTTCAAAATTAGTATGCAAAGCTCCCGCGAACAACAGAAAACTCAGCATAACATCCAAAAGCAATGTTTTAAAGTCGATCTGAGTAATGATATAGCGTTCGGCATTCAGCAGGGAATCATCAAAATAGCTGATAAAAAATACGGCCAGCGTAAACAATATTGTTATGAGCATAAGGCCTATTGTATTTGGTAATTTCAGGAATCGGACATTGACATATCCGAAAGTGGCAGAAAGAAATACCAGGATAGTAGCGATAAATAAGTAATCCATTATTGGATGGTGTGGTTTACGAGTCGGGCTTTCTGGTTTGTCCTCAGTCCAGCCGCACATAATGACCTTAGCTTTAAACGCTTAACTGAAAAATTGTTCCTGCTTTCAGCTGGAATAAATTTTTGGTTCCAGCCACAAAAAGGTCATTCCGGACAAAAATAACAGAAAGAACCAGATGGGAGATATCGGACGGGAACTTATTTGGGCTCCGGGAGTGCGCAGATCTTCCGAAAAGGCCCGGGTGTTCTCCTCCATGGTCTGCACCATCCGCAGTGAACGCCATTGGGTGGTATCCAATACATAAAAGTTATAGATAGCCGTGCTGTCTCCGGAAATTCCCATCATATTCCACCCTTCTCTAACAGGAAAGCTGGTGCCTTCCCAGACATAAGGTACATCCACCTTTGACGCCATTGCAACCGGATAATCATCATTCAAAATAACAATGGGCTTTTCGACCCCAGTCCTCAGTTCAAATCGAAATGGCTGGTCTTTATAAATCAGCTTGTCGGGCGTTGACCAATAGGCAATGGGATCATCCCTGCGCGACACCGCTGAAAGGATATCGGCCCATATTTTCCGGTATTGTTGCCGGTGACCGTCAAGCAAAAGTCGGTAGGTGTTTTGAAAAACGGTCAGTCCCAATCGTCCTTGTCCTATTCTCTTGTACCCTGTCAAAATTCCTTCCCCGGTGGCCTGTTGGGACTGGAGACCAATATCAACCTGCAACCTATAAGGCCATTTTTCCACTTTTGAATCAGGCCAGGCATCCAAAACTACAGATACTGACTTGTCTTCCGTTATCAGGAAGTCTCCTAAGTTGCCCGGCGACTTTAAAAATTGATTGTCCGACTGGATAAATACTCCGAGTCCGCCCTCGCCGATTGCCTTCTCAAGCACCCTCATAAACTGCGATGACAGTTTCCTGTAAGCAGCGGCATCAATAATAAGCAGATCAAACTGATCCAGGTTCTCAGCGGTAAAGGCGTAAGATGCATCCTCTCCCATATTCAGAAATTCAGTTTTGAAACGGTTCCTGCTGACCTGATTTCTTACCAGGACCTGATGGCCCGATTCGGCCAGGTAATTTTTGAGGTGCCGGGTCTCAAAGTTAGGAACCCCGTTCATTATCCATACTTTCAACTTAGTCCGTGGCCTTATATGTACTGGCAATTCTTCTTTGGTTATTACCTTTCCGGAGGAATCTTTTTCGGAAATGGCAAAGAGAAAGTTGCCACTTGCCTTAAGCTCTGTGGATAACTTAAATGCCTGTTCCTCGCCTATATCGAGATCAAAAGAATCGAGGGTAATCCCACCCGGTCCCTCAAGGACAACGCGGTGGTTTTTCTGTGGGTGGTTAAATATTCCATTAATCCTAAGCAGGTCCCCCTGTATGGGCTCGCGCGGGTAACGTAATTTTACAATGCCTCTCTGAACACTGCCCGGTAAGTACACCGCCGGAAACTTTTCCAGTTGCCAGAGATCAAATGTCTGAACGCCCTCTCCGAGTACATATAGCGCATTGAGACCACGCAGGCTATCCGGCAGTGGACGGTTCGGATGGTAGGCAAGTATTTTAAGATTTCTATGTGATTTTCGCAGACTGTCCAATTGTTGCTTTCTAAACCCTTCTGTCAGTATGGCCGCATGTCCGGATTTCGATTTAAGAGCAGGTCTTATGAGGATCATCACCAAAGAGGCTACGACCAGCAGGGCGACGCATCCCTTTATAAAAAATCGGGGTTGGGGAAACTGCCGCCATTCCTTCCAGAGAAAGATCGCCCAAATAATCAGCGCGCCTGTCAGCAGAGGCCAATTGAGGAGTTGATGTTCTGAAATGAAGTTATGGATCATACTTTTCCATTTCCTTTATAATCAATTCATCAAGTTCCCCATAAAAGCCGGTCCTTTTCTTAGGATCAGGAACCGGTGCGGGAAGTACTTTCAACAGGCCTTTCTGGACAGCAGCGATTACCTCAGGAGGCTGTTGTATATCCCCTGAAAGCCAAGCAAGTCCCTGTAAAGTTTTGAGATACTTTCCTGGTTCTTTCAGCGCCTCTGCCGCAAGTTCTCTGCCCGCCTTTTCAAATATATGCCTTGATTCGTTGTTTATCTCAGCGCTGCCTGTCCTCACAGCTTCAAGTTGTCCCAGCGCCTGTCTTATAAAAGTGTAGGGGTCATCGGTTGCGCTATCCTTCCGGTCGCGATAATTCTTTACATCCTCCAATTTACCGCTTAAGCGTGTATCTTCTTTTATAGGTGGCGGATCAAACCCTATTCGGTGTACATAGATCCTCGCAGTATTTTTGATTTCCTGCAGTAATTTAAGGGATCGATATTGAAACGGAAGGGATTCTTCAGGCTGGTACAATCTCAGATATAGTTCGGCATCCCACATTTCATCCATCGCCTGA
The DNA here is from genome assembly GCA_041743425.1 of Zeaxanthinibacter sp. Classification (GTDB taxonomy): domain Bacteria; phylum Bacteroidota; class Bacteroidia; order Flavobacteriales; family Flavobacteriaceae; genus JTS-RE37. The sequence goes on from JBGTMS010000213.1 coordinate 24,516, forward strand.
AGGAGTTTGCTCCTGAGTGAAAGTTCCACCTTTGCGGATGTCTTCGGATCAGCATCATCATGCAAATATGCTTCCAAAGGATTTTTCGTATTCGGGGCTTTGTCATTTTCCTGAGATTCTTCAACCGGGGGCGGATCGTGTTCAGAATCGTGATTGTGCGTATAATGCGCCAGGCCCTCCCCTGCCCCGGACCCTTCATCCGTGTCACCAGCCGCAGGCGATGGTACATCCGCATCCTCTTCCCCCATAAAAGCACCGTATTTTAAACGCAGGGATTTCTGATCAAAACCCAACTCATTGCTCGTGGTATTAAATGCTGAACGCCCCATTTCCGGCCTGTCCCTGATCAGCTTTTCCGTATCTATGATCAATTGCCGCTGGCTTCTGAAATAATCCGGCATCAGATCTGCCGCCATGGTTCCTTCCACGCCAAACTGATCCGTCAGCGTATCCCTTATGACGGCAAAGTAGGTCTCACTGTGGGTAGTATTGGCTTTTGGAAGTTTTACATCGGTCGCTTCCACATAAAAATATAATTCATCACCCGGGTCCATGTTCAGGCTATCCAGATCCAATTTTTTTGTAAGTTCCAGAGTTTGTCTGCCCGCGATAACTGGCGTGTCAAAGGCTAGTCGTTCTTCTCTGAACTTTACAGATTCCCCACTCCCCTTACTGACAGTCGCGATAATATGGGCTTCCCGAATTCCAAAATCATCCGTAATCCGAGTGGCAAACGATACTATTTTTGATTCGTCATGATCAAAGCTCTTGAACTGATCCAATCCCTTAAGTGTGATCCCTGGAGGTTCATCAGTTAACGCCTCCAGAGAATACAATTCTGAGACGTAAGCATTTCCCTGTGTATCAAGAAACAGGAAGTTATAAAATCCCGAATGGTTCAAGGTAGTCGAGACGGAATAAGAGCCTTCAGTTTCTTTCATTTTATTCTGAGTTCCATTAATAACAATTGCAACCTCCCTGACCGGGATATTAAAATGGATCTTCCATGCAAGTCCGGACCCTTCCACCGCTTTGACATTCATGGTTGAAGTTCGCAGCGTTTTGCGCCTGGTGTATTCGGGAAAATTAACAGTCAGTTGCTGCCTGTCAGCGTAGGGCACGACTTTTTCCGGAGGTATGCTGTCAACGGGCTGAAAAATAATGGTTTCTGCCGGGCGAAGTTTTCTGTCCGGTCCGGAATCCCACAATTGATACTTTTTCAGGAAGACTCCAAGGGCCAGAAATAACACGGCCAGGAGGCCGGACCTCAGCAAGTGTAACCTACCTCTAAGACTTCCATTCCAATTGCCGAGCTGTGACAAAACCTTTCGTTGCTGCAACCTTGCGATCCCGCTAAGCGCTTTTTCGCTGGCAAGAAGTAGTCCGCTGCTATATTCAGCATCCGGCAAACGGCTATCCAGCAGACTGCAGATCTTTTCAGGAGTATAGTTCCATGGCTTAAAAAAAAGGAATAGCAGCAGGGCCAGACTAATAAATGTCAGAAGGGCAGTGATCCATCCGGCCAGTAAAAATACAAGAATACCCGGGCCGCAGGCATAGAGGAAAATCTCCAATACTTGTCTTAATAGCCAGCGGTTACGTATCTGTAATACCATGTCTTTTCCTGACTCCTTCATTGTCTTCTCATATAGGCCAGTACGCGTTCTGTGATCAGGAGGATCCCCAATAGCAACCATAACCATCCGGTTAGCGGAGTATTTTCTTTTCGGGCGGATCCCATACCTGCCATGGCCAATGGCCTGAATTCCTTTATATCCATAGCACGGAGGTCATACTGTTTTGGTTGACTTTCCACCTCTGAATGGAGGCCGAGTATCCGGATCATCTGCTCCGGCAGATGTTGAGCTGTCACATTTTCAGCGTTGAGGAAATCGGTCAGGACAAAGTGCCTAGCGGCTGTTCCCGGCATCAGGAGTCTGTCGGCCAGGCTATCCCGCCGGAATGTCAGGAGACCCTGATTGGTCTGCGGCGGAAGTTGGGGACTTAACCAGATCAGGAAGTGGGCGGGATCAACCTTTTCAATCTCCGTGTCCTTGAGAATCTGTAATGAAATTTCCTGTTGCAGAAAACGGGAAACCGCCCGGATGGAAGCTGTGAGGTAATCCTTTTCCGAGAGAAAACTGTCGTGGTATCCAAGTAGGATTTCCGTGGGCTTTGTTTCCGTAAGAGGTAGTGTCCTTTGCCCGGATGTTTGCGGAAATTGAATACTATCGCCGGTTTCACTTATTCGCAGGTTCTGGCTGTTAACCCCTACCCATTCATTAAAATAGGCCAGATAGCCAGAACTGCTTTCCGCCTTTAAGAGCCGTACACTATCAGCTGTCTTAACGGCCCCGACTGTGCTTTGAATCCGAGTTCCGGCATCTATGACCACCCAATGAATATTGCCTTTTATGGAGGGTCGCATTCCTTTGATCCCGGAAACAAGTGCCTCGGTAAAAACGATAATACTATCCGATTGTAATTTTTCAAGTTGTTGTGCTAATTGCCAGTAAGCCGGAGGCACCGTGTCCCTGACAACTTCATATCCGGAAATTTCAGGAAAGCCGGATCGGAGAAGACGAACGGCAGCCTGTGGGAGGCTGTCAATCATGGTTCGGATATTAGCATTGGACAGAAGGGAAGGTTCAATGACATAGGTTAAGGGGTCTCTTGAAGGCTTCAAATCCAACTTCGGCTCTGCGAGGATCAGCACCAGCAGTCCTAGAGACAACATTCTGAGAATGAGAAGCCACCATTCATTGGGATGTAAACTGTGCGTTCTGCGCGGTTGCTGCTCGGAGATATATCTGATACTCCCCACCTTGATCGTCTTTACCTTCCTTTGGCTCCATAAGTGGATGGCAAGGGGCACAATAAGTGCGGATAGGGCCCATAAGAAGAGTGGATTCAAAAAATTCATATCAGAGTATGCTGTTCCTTTTCTTTAAAAAAACCTGTAAGGCAGTCCCTATAGCTTCGTCCATGCGAAACATATGATACGTTACTCCCTTTGTGAGCAATTCATTTTTTATGGCACTTACCTCCATATTCATAGCATGCAGATAGCCTTCGCGGGCCTGTTTCGAATTCACTTTTCGCTGAATTCCGCTTTCCAGATCCTCAAAAATGACCTGTCCGCTATAATCAAAAGTGAGTTCCTGTCGCCCCATGATATGTAATACGATCACCTCATTTCTGGAAGTTTTTAAACGGGTGATCACAGATGTCAATTCTGCATCCTGTTCATATAAATCCGTGATAAAAAAAATGAGTTCTTTATGACTTCTGTCATGTAGTTTTTGAGTGGCATCCGGGTCAGCGGGCCATCTCCCTTCATTTTGAATATGTAAAAGCTCCAGTAAAAAACGGTTAAATTGCTGCTTCTGGACCATTGGATAACGGATATGGAGCTGGTGTTCATTAAGCGCGAACAAACCAATGGCATCACCCTGCTTTTGCGCCAGATAGGCAAGAGAGGCAGTAAGCACCCTTACAAAATCCATTTTGGACAAATCACCTTCCTTATGACTCATGGAGTTACTGGCATCCAGAATAAATTTTACCGCTATATGGATCTCCACCTCAGATTGCTTTATATAGTAGCGCTCAGATCTGGCCAGCATTTTCCAGTCCAGTTGCCTGAGGTCGTCTCCGGGCTCATAGCCGCGGTATTGGCTGAATTCCATTCCGGGGCCTACTCTCCGGCTGTTGTTAAGCCCGGAAAGATACCCATCGACAATGACACGCGCTATCAGAGCGAGGCCCGATACGGTCCCCAGGATCTTTGGTTGCAGTAATTGTTGATACCCCTGCTTCACCTATCGCACGCCATTTAATGGAAAGATCGCAGTTTCCAATAGCTTATTTGTAACATCATCAGAGGTGATTCCCTCGGCTTCCGCTTTAAAATTAACCAGAATCCTGTGCCTTAGTACAGGCAGGGCAACCTGCCGCAGGTCTTCCGGACTGACATGAAGTCTGCCGTATTGAAGCGCTCTTGCCTTAGCTGTTAGTATCATGGCCTGTCCGGCACGAGGCCCCGCCCCCCAGTTCACCCATTCTTTTATGTAGGCGTTATCGGTGGTTTCCGGACGGGTGGCACGGACCACAGTGCTAACCATTGAAATCAGATCCTTACTGATAGGTACTTCGCGTACCAGTTTTTGTAAACGAAGGATTTCCCCGCCATTGATCACGGGATGTACTTCTGAATGCTGTGATCCTGTCGTATTATAAAGGATCTCTGCTTCCTCCGTCTCTGTGGGATAGCCTATTTTAATATAGAGAAGAAACCGATCCTGCTGTGCTTCCGGCAATGGAAAGGTTCCGGATTGTTCTATGGGGTTTTGGGTGGCCAGAATAAAAAATGGTTTGTCCAGCTCGTAGGTTTTCCCTGAATAGGTAACCTCAAATTCCTGCATGGCTTCAAGCAGGGCGGCCTGCGTTTTGGGGGGGGTTCTGTTAATCTCGTCAGCCAGGATGATATTGGCAAAAATAGGCCCGCGATTGAATTCAAAAAATTTCTTTCCTGTGGTGTGATCTTCTTCCAGGATCTCCGTTCCGATGATATCGGACGGCATCAGATCCGGGGTAAACTGGATACGCCGGAATTTTAGGTCGATTGCCTTTGCGAGGGTTTTGATCATTAATGTTTTGGCCAGTCCTGGCACTCCTTCCAACAAAGCATGGCCTCCTGCCATAAAGGTAATAAGCAGGTGTTCAACCGTGTCTTCCTGCCCTACGATGACTTTACCAATCTCCCTTTTTAGCGCCACAATTTTCCCGGTAAGCATCTCTACTTCATTGCTAAGCGTATTTAAGTCTTTATTCATTTCCTGCCGTTTTATGCTGTCAGAGCATACATCACTATATTTACTCCAAAGCGGGTATTATCTATTTTATACCATCTTTTATTCCTGAAGTCATAATCCCATTCACATCCATAATCCTTATTGCTGTAGAGTACCCCGATCCTTCCATTGATTTCTATCGCTCTCAGATACTCATGTACCAGGTCATCCCCCCATCCATTCAATTCCTGGGAAGTGGTCGGTGGGCCATTTTCAAATTCGAAAAAGACCTTGTAGAGCTCATGATCATTGGGAATCTTTTTTAGCTGATCTTCCCCAAAAATGTCCTGCATCTGGCGTTCGAATGACCTGGCGAACAAGCCATCGATGTCATGATTACAATCATCCGCGAAGACAAATCCGCCATTGCGGATGTACTTTTCAAAGTTTTCCTTTTCCTTTTTTGTAAACTGTACGAGTTTATGACCACTCAGGTAGCAGAACGGACATCTGAAAATCGCGTCGCTGCTGAGTGAGATAATATTTTCCTGTTTCTCTACCGCCAAAGTGGTATACTCAACCAGGGAATTCAGAAGATTGGAAGGCATACGTTGATCCACATCCCAATCACCGGATTCATATTGCAGCCTGGTAAAAAAAAACGAATTATCCACCTGATTTTACATATTTAATTGGGCGCGCCTGAGGTGTACTGTATCAACTTAAAATATTTGTATAACAAATTTCCCTATCCCATTAACCTTTAGGGTGAAGTCACTGAAAAAAAGAAACTGATTGTCCTGACAGTATCAGCACAATCAGTTTTATAAATACCCATTCTCTAAACGGCATCTGACAGACTTGTGAATGTAAAGTCTCTTATTTTCATGTAAGGAATGAGATTCCCATTTACACGAACCTGTTTTCCGAGGGTCTCAAGATTATTGAGCATGATGACCGGACTCTCATTGAACCGGAAATTTTTTATGGGGTAAGTGATCTGTCCATTCTCAATATAAAAAGTTCCATCCCGGGTAAGACCGGTATATAACAGGGTTTGCGGATCAACAGATCTTATGTACCAAAAGCGGGTTACGAGTATCCCTTTCTTAGTGTCACGGATCAAATCTTCCAGAGAAGCCGCTCCGCCCTGCATGATAAAATTGTTTTGGGAAGGAACCGGTTCCACCCCTTTCTGCTCCGCCCAATAACGACTATATGCCAGGTTTTTAACAACCCCGTTTTCAATCCAGTTTATTTTTTTTAAAGGTTGACCTGCGCCGTTCCATGTGGCAGTAGGAACCTCCTTATTCAACGGATCTGACCAAATGTTTACACGTTCATCAACAATTTTTTGGCCCATCTTGTTTCCGCCTTCTTTTGACATAAAACTTCTGCCTTCATCAGCGGTTCTGGCATCCATTGATCCAAAAAAATTGCCCAGAAGATTTTCAGATGCGGCAGGTTCCAGGATCACGGTATATTTTCCGGGTTCTATGGCCTTTGCCTGTTTTGATCTGACTGCCTTTTCTATAGCGATTTCAGAGGCCTCCGCGGCATCGAATTTAGATATGTCATTATAATCACGCGTGGTCCACCCGGATCCCGTTCCGTCATTGGTACGCATGGTAACTGTAAAATCCACATTGGTTGCCTTATTATAGGCAAACAAGCCTTTGGAATTCATCATTGCGCTGAAACCTGCGGAGTCGTTTAGAAATCCGGCAGCGGTTACCTCCCTGGCCACGGCAGGCGTAATACTCTTACCCGCGACCGAGGCCCGGTATTCGGGGGTGATTTTAGAGGTCGCTTCTGAAAAGGTAATTCCCTGGTCGTAAGACTGCGGGCCCAGTGGTGCCATGAACTCTGGATTTTCGGGAGAAAGTTGAGCGAGTTCCTCGGCACGTAAAACAACTTTTTTAAGCGATGCGGCATCAAACTCGTCAATGGTGGCAGTCCCCGATTTTTTTCCAAAACTGGATTGCACCACAAGGGATTGGTTCGAGCTATGTCCTGCGGTAGAGACCGTATTGCGGGCATAGCGGATATTCCCACTTTCACTGCCGGTCAGATTGACCTCGCAATTGTCCGCTGTGGAAAAGCCCAACGCCTGCTCCATGATCTTTTTCGCTTCTTCTTCTGTATATATTGCCATTTTAATATTTTTATATTGAAAACTTAATTAAACTGTGCGCCCGGTATTGATCACGTTGATTCCGTTGAATCTGGAGGTCGCACTTCCATGTGAAACAGCGCTTATTTGCGAGGGCTGTCCTTTACCATCAAAGAAGGAGCCGAACATACGGTAGTCATTCTGATCACATATTTTTACACAAGAATTCCAGAATTCCTGGGTATTGGACTGGTAGGCAACGTCATTAAGCATTCCGGCTATCTCACCATTCTTTATCTCATAAAAAACAGTCCCTCCAAATTGGAAATTATACCGTTGCTGGTCAATAGAATAGGAGCCGCGGCCTGCGATGTATACGCCCTTTTCCACATCCTTGATCATTTGACCGATGCTGTATGGATCCTTACCTGCTTCCAGAGAAACATTGGGCATCCGTTGAAACTGCACATCATTCCAGCTCTGGGCATAACAGCATCCATGGGATTCTGACTGACCAAGAATGGCTACCTGATCGCGAATAGCCTGATAATTCACCAAAATGCCATTTCGAACCAGGTCCCACTGCTTGCATTTTACACCTTCATCGTCATATCCTACGGCGCCAAGGGATCCTGCCTGTGTCTTATCTGCAACGATATTAACAAGGTCGCTGCCATATTTGAAATCCCCTGCTTTCCATTTATCCAAGGTGGCAAAACTCGTTCCTGCGTAGTTGGCTTCATAACCGAGAACCCTGTCCAACTCCAGGGGATGCCCCACGGATTCGTGAATGGTGAGACCAAGGTGATTCGGTTCCAGGACAAGATCGTATTTGCCGGGTTCCACAGATTTCGCGGAAAGCATTTCCCTGGCCTGCCTGGCGGCTGTTGTTGCATCCTCCACAATATCATAGCTGTTGCGGTATAAGGATAATCCCGCTACTCCCTCCAGCTTTTCAGAATCCAGACCATCCATGTACTCATAACCCATACCCATAGGCGCACTCATTGCCTGTCTGGTTTTAAACTTGTTCGCTTCCTGGTCTACCGCCGTTACAGTAAATGTAGGCCAGATACGGTGTACATCCTGATCAATATAGGACCCGTCTGTCGATGCGAAAAATTTCTGTTCATTGACCATAAAAAGTGCGGAGTTCACAAAGTTGGCCCCGTTCGCAAGCGCAGCGGCATTGGCTTTTAGCAGCAAATCTACCTTTTCAGAAACAGGCACTTCTTTAAAGTCTTTTTTGATAGGAGTTTTCCATGATACTTCCCCGTGGGAGCCAGCGGGTGCCAGTTTTACAGGCTCCTTCTGAATGGCAGCATTGGCCTTAGCAATGGCCACAGCCTGAGCAGTCGCCTTTTTTATACCATCCGCTGTTACATTATTGGTGGAGGCAAACCCCCAGGTACCGTTGACAATAACACGAATGCCTGTTCCGAAAGATTCCGTATTCAAAACGTTCTGTACTTTATCTTCTCTTGTAAAAACATATTGGTTCAAATATCGGGCGATACGGGCATCCGCATAGGAAGCTCCAAGAGATTTGGCAGTATTAAGGGCCACATCCGCCATTTCCTTCTTTATTATTATATCCATCCCCGGGTCAAGCAATGCTTCGGAGTGAATGGTCTTCCCGAACATGGCAGTGGGCAACAATAGCGCTCCGGTTCCCATGCCGGATAGCTGTACAAAATTTCTTCTTTTCATCTGTCGTACTATATTTATTTTTAAATGTCAAACCAGCCTGTTTGCTGGCAGATGTCATTGGCCAATCAACTTTGCAGCTGATGCCTCTATTTAAGATGGCCTGTTCATAGGTTCATATTCATAAAATTTATCCTCATTTGTTTATACCAATAAAAACGGAACAGTGTCAGATATACGTGGCGCTGCATCCCTTTGTACTGGTTCTTCAACGCCGACAGGGTGAATACTGTAGGTCCTTAGCCCGTCACCCGCCCCGGTTTCCCGGCTTCATCGGCAAGGTAATTACCCCCCATCTGAAGCACATAAAATGGAAAAGGGCTAAATTTAATAATAATCAGCCAATGAAATTGTGAGGATTCTGTTAATGCTGTGTATTTTCTACAGGGAAACATCGCATATCGGCTTTAATGTTCAGAGGTCTTCCGGTAAATCAGATAAGGCCTTTATCCTTCTGTGAAATACAGCAATTTCCGGTGCACGACCTTGTGCAGGCAGACCGTCCGGATTAACTAACGCTTCATCCCTTACTAATTCAGGAAGTACTACTTTTACGCGGAAATTCAGCGTTGATGTTTCACATTTTCGGAAAGAAATATTTTTTAATTGACTATCTGCGGAATTTTGTGGATATCCATAATCATATCCTACCGGGAATTGATGATGGAGCCAAAACCGTAAGGGATTCAATGGACCTCATTAGAAGCTTTGCGGAGTTTGGAGTGACCCGGTTCATTTGCACTCCTCATATTATGCATAACTATTACCCCAATACCCCGGCCACCATACAGAAAGCGCTGGCCGAGGTTTGTAATGCACTCCTTCAGAATAACCTCAGGAATATTTCAATAGAGGCAGCCGCAGAGCATATGATTGATGACAACTTTGAAAACCTCCTTGATGAGGGTCAGGTCATGCCAATGAGATCCGGATATCTGCTTGTAGAAATGTCGTATCTGCAACCTCCCCTGAATTTTGAGCCTTCAATTGTAAAAATAGCCGCGAACAAGTTGTTCCCTATCCTGGCCCATCCTGAACGTTACGCCTTCCTCAACAGGCGAGCTTTAAAAATAGGGCAATTTAAAGATCAGGGCATTCTCATGCAGATGAATATGCTTTCTCTGAGTGATTACTATGACACGCAAGTCCAGAAAACCGCGCTGAAACTTCTTGATGAAGGGCTGATCGACTTTCTCGCATCGGATATTCATCATATGGAGCAATTGAATTCGCTCAAGGAAACAACTCTTTCTAAAAAAGTCATCAAACAACTTATCCCGGTTATTCAAAGGACCATAGAGGTTTTTTATTGAGCTGAACCGGAATATTTTTCCACTTCGAAGCTGCGCTTGCCGGTCCGGAGTACCTGTAGGAGACGCTATATTACTTCCGAACCAGAAGTCTGAAGGACTGTCTGAAACCCGTATCCGTTTCAACCATCAATACATAAACTCCGGATGCGACGTTCGAAAGTTCAAATTCATAATGTTTAGGCGTTATGAGCCCCTGTTTTAGATCAAAACCAAAGAGGTAGCGACCGGATTCATCAAACAAACGGATATCTTTTATGCTGTACCCCTCATCTTGCCAGATGATATGGAATTCCATGTCGGCCGGATTGGGGTACAAAGTTATTCCTTGCAATGGACCTTGGTCTGTCCTTATAAGGGCAGGATCAGTTCCTTCTTCACCACCTGCAATAATACCTTTAGCAGTCGCCTGACTTGAGATGGTAAACTGTACAGCAAGGGTATTAAGGATGCTGCCCTTTTTATTCGCTAAGCTATAGGCGGTGCCTGTCAGCGTATACGTTCCCTGAGGAAATAATTGCCCGTTATAATCACCTGCCGTATCGCCAAATAAAGCGTAGGGTGCCGTATTCTCAGTAATAGTTTTACCTAAGGGTCCGGTCAACACCATATTGACACTTCCCACAGCTGAAGGATTTGTATTTGCCCTTATATTCAAGGGTATATTTTGGGTGGTTGTGGAATTGATCTGCATACCGTTGGTAATCTGGAACATTACGGCATCTGTATTGCTGTTCATCAGGCTAAAGCTGACCACCCCGCTAGCGGAGGGATTGTTTGCTGTAACAGGGACTGTCGTCGTATGGGACAGACCACCGGCATCTGTGACCTGCAGACTGACATTGAAAGTTCCTGAGGTAGTAAAAGGATGGGATGGGTTTTCAGCCGTGGAAGTAGACCCATCTTTAAAATCCCAAAAATAGCTGATAATTCCAACATCATCCGTAGAATTTCCACCGGTGAAATTCACAGTAAAGGGAATATTTCCGGAGCCCGGGGAAGCACTGGCAACAGCTACAGGAGCCTGGTTGCCCCCCTGACTGACTACTGTAAAGTTTCTCGTAAGAGATCCAAGGTTGGTTCCTGATAAATTAGCACCGCTAAAGGCCGTGCCTGTAATCATATAGGACCCGACAGCAAAGAGTTGTCCGGCATAATTACCGTTGGCATCTCCGAATAAGGCATAAGGTGCAACATTTTCCTTTATCGTTTTATTAACGGGCCCTGACAAAACAAGCGACACACTACCTACGAGCTGAGGGTTTGTATTCGCCCGGATGTTCAGCGGAATATTCTGTATGCTGCCGGCACTGATCTGCTGACCTTCGGCTAGTTCAAATAAATCGATATCCGTATTCGCGTTGATCAGGGTAAGGCTTACTACACCACCTGAGGCGGTACCGCTGACCGATCCGGTCAAGGGGACGCTAAGCTGATCTGACGCCCCATAATTGATGAGCAGGTTGGCGGTGTGGCCGGAAACAGTCCCAGAATAGCCAAGACTTAGCGCATGGTTAATACCTGGATTCAGGAGCTGATTGGTCAGTTTTCCTGAAATAAAACTGAACTCTGATGCATTCGGTCCGGTAAGGGTCATGGAAGTGACCATGAGTCCGACGGTACCGTTGGAAACCGCCAGATTTACTGCCTTAGGAGTTCCTTTTACAACCTGAACCGCTGCCGGTCCGGAAAGCAAACTGGAACTACTGGCTGATCCAACCGGGGCGTCTTCACCAAAAAATTCCATATTTTTCTGGTTACCTCCGCCTCGTAGAGGAGATCCCCCCAGGATAAAAATACCATTTCCGGAAACGATCGCCTGTGTACCATGCCTGGCGAAGACCAGATCACCCAGGGCCCGCCACGATTGAGTTAAAGGATCGTATTCTTCTGTTGTTTTAAGGGCGCTTGTCTGACTTCCTATTTCTCCCCCAATAACTACTAGTTTGTCATTAAAATTGACCGCGGATGCCCCGGCCCTTTGCGTAGGGATATTTTGGCCAACAGGCAGCGTACTCCAGCTTGCTGTCGCAAAATTATAGACATCAACCTGCGGAATTGTCGGCGCAAATACACCGCCGGTACCTCCGGACAACCGGCCGCCTGCAGCGTATAATTTGGTCCCAATCACAACCGCTGCAAAATGATCTCTTGCCCGCGGGGCATTGGTTAAAGCATTCCATTGCCCGGTAGCAGGATCGTACACATCAAACCAGTTCACATATCCGCCACTATGTCCGCTTGTATTTCCTGCTACAACATAGAACTTATCATTATATACTACCAAACCAGCAGCCCCCCTTCTTCTTGCACTGGGAATAAGCGGCCCTTTGATCCATACTTTTTTAGCGGGATCGAAGGCCCATATATTTTCTTCTGGAAGCTCGTTCGGATAATCATTGGTACTGAAAGAGCCGATGACCCAAATAAGGCCCTTATACTCTGTTGCCTGAAAATGATTGAAATCTTTAGGGGCAGAATTCGGAAGTGTTGTCCAGCTGTTGGAAGTATAGTCATAGACATCTATGGTACGCGCATTTTCACGACCGCCCATCAGGTAGAATTTATTGCCGGCCTGCACAAATGAATTTTCATGTCTGGCGGTATAAGATTCATTTTCATTCTTACTCGTCCATGAATTCAGGATCGTCCAGGTAAATGTTTTAGAGATCGCATCTGTGGATACGCCATCGCTGTCATCCACGGTCACTGTCACATTGTACGGACTACCCTGTAAGGCGTTCTGATTGATCGTTCCACCTATCTGACCGTTAGTAGGTTCAATGAAAACCCCCTGAGGCTGTCCGGAAATAGCATAGGTCAGGTTCCCGTCCCCTCCGGACGCATTCACACCCAGACTACCATTCAAAGCGGTTCCAGGAACGGAAGATTGATTGGCGATGTCGGCAACAGCAATAGGTAACTGGGAAGTTCCGGCCGACAAAATTTCAATGGCATTGACCAGCGGGTTTTCCACTTCATGTAAAAATTCAATGGTGAGTTGGCCATCTGCAACAGAAACCGGGAAAGAGAGTAATCCCCCTGCAAGAAATCCGAATTGCACCATAAGGTCCAGATTGTTATACACCAGCTGATTTTCAATGACAATATCAAAAATGCGACTGCCTATCTGACTGGTTCCACTAAATCCATCTCCCATATAAAGATTGATGATATAATTGCCATTAGCCAGAGGAACGGTGTATCTCATTTCCGCCCCGGCAGGGCCATCATTACGCTCCTGTGAAAAAATGGCATTGAATGTGTTCTGATCGATATAAGACGGAATGGAAGAATGCCTGTTGGCATAAACGAGGTTGCCGGTATAGGTGCGGCCGGTGTTCACGGTAAATCCATTTCCCGAAAAGGCCCCGTTGGTACTATTTGGCTGCCAGTCCGAACCTGCATCCCCGGCCGCCACCAGGGCGCCACCAGCATTGATCCTCAGGATATCTGAAACCCCGTTTAAAGCGACATTCAGATAATCCCAGGTCCCCTCAAGTTCCACTCCTGAAGTATTTGAAGTTCCCGTTAATCCAACAGCAAGATCTTTATCGGCTTGCTGGAAGGCAGCAAGGATGCTTCCCTGTACCGTCAGACTTCCGGCAACATTCCGTGTTCCGCCATCAATGACATATTCAAGGGTAACATTTCCGGAGGAAGGATTGATCACAAAAAAGAATTCGATCCCGCCCTGTGGTCTTGCATTTACCGGGATTGAAATATTTATAGGGGTCTGAGGGATATTATTGATTTCCTGCTGAATTTTTAGCCCACTGGTATTAACGACAAATTTTAGAAAATTGCTCTGTGTACCGTCTCCTATAAAATAGCCCAGCTCCCCGCCTGCAGCGGCATTATTACCGTATAAACGCAAAGGACCGCTGAAGTTGATCATTTTTCCCGCAACCGTAAAAATCCCGGTATTCTGATTGACCTGTACACCAAATTGATATCCCTTTTCCTGAGTATTCGGGGTGCCGTTGGCAGTTCCTGAGGTCATGTGGGAAGTCATCAGGCCGGGAGCTCCACCCAGAACATCATCCGGATTGGGACCCTGCCCTCTCTTATCTGTCCAGTTGAGCCAATTCGGATTGACGGCGCCGTTATTCATCAGGCCGGTAAGACCGAGACCGAAAATACCGCCCAGTCCCTGCTGATCATTGAAAAAACCATTCTGAACCGGGATGGTAAAGGCGTCACTGCCTGTGGTTGATGGATTCCCGAGCTGATATGGATCATTCTGATCTGAAATTCCGTCGTTGTCATCGTCCGTATCATTGAGGTTCGAAACAAAAGGCGCTCCGGCGGATTTATCAAAATCGTCCGGCTGAGATCCGCCATTGCACAGGTCAGTCCCGTTATCTGTTTCATCCTTATTCGTATACCCATCCTGATCATAATCCGCATCTGCATTATACCCCGCCTGGCCCGGACTAAGACAAACGGCCAGATCCGCCGGTTCCAGGACTACTATTAACCCGTTGAGTGTTCCGGCCCAGATGGTTCCGGGAAAAGGATCCGAATCACTGTTGCATGTAACTCCAAGGGCATTTCCTCCCAATCCGGACGCAAAATTCGTCGTGAGTTTATTGAGTGTTCCATTGGGGTTCAACTCCACCCGCCGAAGCACTCCGGTATTGACCCCTGCAATGAGATTCCCTTTTAACGCTCCTGAAAAATTAGAAGCCGTATATTCATCAAGCCCGTTGGTATTGGTTCCCCATACGGTTACAGGATCATCTTCTGGCCCTTCCGGGTTATTGATCCCGGGTCCCCGCCAATCCCCTTCGACAGAGTTGGCAGCAGGTACCACAGCGGCCCAGTTGGCAGGCAGGCCTTCATTCGGATTGGTGGTAGAATTGGGTCTGGATCCATTCGGGTCGTAAATTTTATTACGGAAAAATCCAGCAGTTATGCCATTGTCGGTATAGAGTCCCGCCCCGGTGGGATTAGCACGCGTAGGATTGGGATGCCCGCCATAAAAGCTACCGAAATTGTAATTGCCGATATTAAGGGTGACCAGTTGCAGGTGATCTTTATTGTTAATGAATTCACCGTCAGCGGTTGGCGACTGGCTACCCGGTTCGGACGATTCATAATCATTGGTAACATTGGCAGTGCCTTCATTTACGGGGAAGCCTCCCCAGCCGGCATTCGCGCCATTGTCGGAGACATACACAGCTCCGTTTTCGGTAACTGTCAGGTCATAGGAATTGCGGTAACCGGGGGAAAAAATTTGTACCGGGCCACCGTTGGTCAGGATGGCCTGATTAAGTCCGTCATTCCCGCCAAAGGGATCATTGATGTCTACGCCGGTATATGCGGCATTATCAGGGTCTGTGATCCCGTCTGCGTTGGCCCTGCTGGGATCGTCCAGGGTGGGAAGGTCATAAATATACTTTCGCCCGTTCCCATCCGTTTTCACCGGCATGGCATCCAGCATGTCGAGGTCGATTGTTAGGATGGCAGCGGATAAGGCATATTCACAGGAATAGACAAAATTGGTTGAAGGTGCGCCTCCATTGGTATGTCCGCCCTGTGCGACCAAAAGGTAGTTGGTGCCGTTGACATTGACAAATTCCAGGCCATTCGTAGCATGATTCTCCTCTGAACGCGGCAAACCTCTCACAAGGTCGACCACCACCCAGGCGCCACCGTTGAGGCTAAAGCGGGTAACGATCCCGGAATTCGTATCGAGGTCCACATCCCCGTTGCCGCCAGCTGTTCCGGCTCCTATTCGGAAATCGCTTGAACTTACATATATCACAGGGTTTGCAGCGGTACCGCTAACTGCCAGACCTATCGTTTCACGGTTGATCTCAGAAGTGTTGACAGTCCCATTATCGTTGTGATTGACTATGTTTTTTACTCCGGTCAGGGTTTCGATGGCCGTAACGATGAAATTATTGGCGCTGATTCTCTGTACGGTAAGTATCTTAATAGTTCCCGGATATTCCGCTACATATAGTCGGCCATCCGGACCAAAGGTTAGAGAAGTAACACCATTGAGGCTGCCATGACCATTCATGTTTAGGTTACTCTGACCAAAATTTATCTGTGCAACGGTAGCGTTGAACGAGAAAATCAGAAGCAGGAACAGCAGGGAAAACGCCGCTTTCCTTAAGGCTTTGGCCTGTAGAAGTATGCGATACATAAGAGATAAAATTTCTGATATCTTCTGGGGAAACATTAATGTGCAAAGTTAGTCCGATTAATAATGGGAAGTTGACTCTAAAACAGAAATTGGTAGATAATTTAGGAAGATCACTAAATAAAGGACTTTGAGATACAAATCATGCCGTTGATATCATTCTTAAGCAGATATGGCCTGCACTCAAAAATGTATTTCCCTGCCTTACAAGGCCTCAGTTCTGGACCAATATTTATAATTCCATTATATTCTAAACGCCTGGTGTTAGCATTATAAAATTCAAATCGTTCATTTGGGTAGTCAACAGGGCTGCAAAAGTTATTATCGAACAGATAATTATGGCGTTGAGGAAGACAGCTATTGAGGTATTAAGTGAACCTTTTGTCAGAGCATTATAGGGTCCTGAGAGCAGATAAAAACTGGATGTTAATTTGAGAAGTTGATCGTTCCTGTCCATTACTATCATGAGTCACGACAGCAGCGGATAAAGACGTCTCAGGAATGAAGTTTGTTGAACATTTATTAACCATATTTTCAAAGGTGCGTCTGGAAATTCAAAATTGGTATGTAATTAAAAACCGGTGTAGGTAAAGTACACACCGGTTTTAAAACGAACTTAATCCTTGCACACTCAAGTAATTACCACGCCTAATTGGAGTTTGTTTTTACTGTAGTAATTACCTAAGGGTCACAATACCATGATAGCACCTCATTATTCTGCAAAATCTTTCAAACTCCCGGCAACGGAAACCGGTTAATTTTTGAGCACCAGTCTGTAAAAGTATTTGGTATCCGTATCGGTGGTAATGGACACGGTGTAAATCCCTGCCTTCATATCCCCAATAGCGAACTGGTATAACATGTTGTCGATTTTAGCCGGCTCAGCTTCAAACATTCGCACCATTCGCCCCACCTCATCAAACAGGTATACTTCTTTGAGCTGTGACAAAGGGTCATTGGAGAATATCCTGAATTCCGAATCCGTTGGGTTAGGATATACCTGGATGCCATAAGGAATGGTAGTCTCAGGGGTAGGTGCAACCAAGGCCATGGGATCAGTAGTGGTCGGGGTCCCCGACTTCGCGGAAGTGCCGGAGCTGCTTTCCACAGCTATACCTGATATCTTAGCATTCTCCACCACAGAAGTTAGGCTAATAGTAAGGAAGCCATCATTGACAGTTATTCCTCCAAATTCTTCCACAACGGCTATGCTGCTCCCACCGGCTGCCACTACGATGTCATAGTTGCTGAGCTGTACCTGTCCGTTTTCTATATTAATATTAAAGACTCTGGAACCTGCTCCCCCACCTGCAATCGCGCCGAAATAGATCTCGGCAAAATGCAGGTCGATATCATAGACACCTGCAGAAACAGGGATGTTATACACCAAACTGCCGGTGGTGGTATATCGTTCCGTTCGGTATAGCGGATCATTGGTGGTATTGGCAATGGCAGCGCCATTTCTGGCGTACGTACTGCCACCGGTATTATACTGGTCAGCGGACCACGCTTCGCCGTTGAAATTCAAGGCCGGGCCGCCGGTATTGATCCTTAGTATACTGGAAATCGGTGCGGCTGAAACTGATACACCGACATCGTCAAAATTCGTAGCACCTTCATCATCAGTAACCGTGAGCCGGAAAACATAGGTTCCCACATTCAGGCTACCGACGATCAGACTTGCGGTGGTTGCCCCGCTCAGGCTCGCGGTTGTGGGACCGCTTTGTTGTGACCAGGTGTAAGAGGTAATTGGTCCCCCATCCGGATCGTTGCCGGAGCCATTGAGCATTACACTATTGGCTGGAAGTGTCAGATGCTGATCAGGACCGGCACTGGCAGTTGGAGGCTGATTTTCAATAGTTTCGCCAATGATATCCAGGGCCGAGAGCTTTGGCTGGTTCTTGCCGCCATTGGACGAGAGACCGGACAGATACATATCCAGCACGCCATCTGATACCGTCACCTCATAATTTTTGGTGACCGGTGTTTGGGCACCCACATCTGCTACAATATTATAATTATCCAATACAATACTCCCCTCCAGACGCACATCAAAAATACGGCCGTTCGGAGCTGCTGCTCCTCCTCCGGTTGCTCCAAAATAGATTTCCGCAAAGTGCATGGTAACCATGTAGGTGCCATTGGGCACCGGAATGGCATAACTGTAAAAACGCGCCGGGGAACTCCGCTCAGTTTGATAAAGCGCAGGAACCTGGGCACTCGAATTCGTATAAGCTGTACCCCCAACGAAATGTTGATCCGCCTCATAAGCCTGGCCATTATGGACCAAGGCCGGTCCACCTGCATTTATATGAAGTTCAAAGGAGCTGGTCGAAGGTTCAGATACTGCTATAGTAAGATTGGTTAGGTCAGTTATTCCTCCCTCATCAGTCACTGTAAGGCTCACCTCATAGGTGCCAGCTTGTTGATAGGTATGTTGTGGGTTAGGTACCCCTGTCGTGTTGTTGTCCCCAAAATCCCAAAGGTAGGTGGCAATGCCGGTATCATCCGTGGAATTAATACCCGTAAACGATACCACCAACGGTGCTGTACCGCTTAGTGGAGTTGCACTGGCAATCGCCACAGGAGGCTGATTTTCCAAAGTTTCGCCAACGATATCCAAAGCAGAAAGCTTCGGTTGGTTCCTGCCGCCGTTGGACGAGAGACCGGACAGATACATATCAAGTACGCCATCAGATACCGTTACCTCATAGGTTTTTGTGACCGGTGTTTGGGCACCCACATCTGCGACAATATTGTAATTATCTAATACAATACTACCCTCAAGACGCACATCAAAAATACGGCCATTAGGTGCCGCTGTACCTCCTCCGGTTGCTCCAAAATAGATTTCCGCAAAGTGCATGGTAACGGTATAAGTTCCATTAGGCACCGGGATGGCATAACTGTAAAAACGCGCCGGGGAACTTCGTTCAGTCTGATAAAGCGCAGGAACCTGGGCGCTCGAATTCGTGAAAGCCGCGCCTCCAACAAAATATTGGTCGGCCTGATATGCCTGGCCGTTGTGAACCAGCGCAGGTCCTCCGGCATTGATATGAAGTTCAAAATAACTGCCGGATTCCGTTTGTATGGTCCAGGTGAACTGTATGCTCTGACTGTCATTGGAATTACCGTCATTGTCATCCACAGTAATGGTCACTGTGTATGGACTGCCGGAAGCGGCACCGGTTGCCACTGTCCCACCGATCTGTCCGTTGGTAGGTTCAATAGTCAGCCCGGGAGGAAGCCCTTCTGCAAAATACTGAAGGTTGCCTTCCCCACCAGATGCCTGCACGTGAAGACTTCCATTCAGTTGTTCTCTTTCAAAATTGCTTTGATTCGCAAGGGGATTGACGGTAATCGGCACCTCTGAACCAAAGGATTCAATTACTTCGATCCCATTGATAAGGGCATTTTGTGTGCCGATATCCATAATCGAGACATCCACGAACCCGTCCAGGATCTCAATAGTATGGCTTATGACGATCCCTTTCCTGAATCCATAAGTTCCGGAAAGGTCAATATTGTCAAGATTCGGATATACCACGCCCTCAATTTCCACATCAAACAAGCGTTGTCCTGATTGCGAGGTAGCTGCCAGGCCATCTCCAAGATAGATACGGATCTCATAGAATCCGGGAATAGCGACCGGCATGGAATAGGAAACATTCGGAATGACCGGATAACTGTCATAGCGGACCGAGTTAAAAATAGAAAGGGGGGTGGTGTTCTGATCAATGCCCGAATCGTAGGTCAGCATACTTAAACCCTGAGAGGTTGTATTGGTTTCGGACTGGACCAGGTAGGGTGAGTTATTGGCGGCAGTATCGACACTCCAGGGAATCCCCCCGTCAATCGCCGGAATTACCACCCCTCCGGAATTGATCCGATGGACGACAGGTGAACTCACTACCCCAACCGGGAAAGATTGCTCCACAAAATTTGTATCGGCGTCTGTTGCCCGGATCGTGATTAAGGTAGTGGCAGGATTTGATGGATAGGTCAGCGTAAGCGAAGTCCCATTGATAACAGCCGAAATGGCCGTATTCGTATTTCCGGTGATGGTATATGTCAGGTTCCCAACCCCATTGTCATCGTTAAAGTAATTGGTGAGATTGATCGCGTCAGAAGGTGAATACACATAGCGATGGACATCTTCCAATTCCTGGGCAATGTTGGGGGAGCCGTTGATTACATGAAGGTAATCCCAGGTGCCTTCCACTTCGGCCCCTGCAAGATTGGAAGTCCCAATCAGGCCCACTGCCAGTGGGGTATTGGCCTGTTGAATGGCATTGAGGACGGCACCTGTTGCAGTCATTGATCCAAGCGTCATCCTGAGGTCTCCGTCAAAGCTATACTGAAAAGTGATCTGTCCGTTGGAAGGATTCACTCTCATAAAGAACACAATGCCTCCTTCGGGCCGGTTATTCATAGGAATAGGCAAGGAGATCGGCGCCTGGAGCACATTGTTAACTTCCGCCCTTGCTACAAGGCCTGCAGGAGTGACCACAAATTTAATGTAGTTACCCTGCGTCCCATCGCCGAGGAAAATCCCAAGTTCAGCATTGGGAGGGGATTGACTATGGTATATCTGCCTGTTGCTGTTAAAGTTGATCAGCCTGGAACTTATGGTGAACATATCCGTGGTCTGGCTGACCTGCACCCCATATTGAAAGCCCTTCTCCTGTGAATTGGTAACTCCGGCAGCCGTTCCGGCCGTCATCTGCATGGTCATCGCCCCGATGGCACCACCAAGGATGTCATTCGGATTCGGGTCGATCGGGTCATCCCTCCGATCCAGCCAGTTCAGCCAGTTCGGATTGGGAGCTCCATTGTTCATCAAGCCGGTAAAACCAAGGCCAAGATATCCTTTGAGTGCCGTGTTGCTGGAATACATATCATTGTAGACGGGTAGCTGGAAAGCATCGCTGCCGGAGGTCAAAGGATTACCTAATTGGAAGGCATCATCAGAATCCGGAATCCCATCGTTGTCGTCATCTGTATCATTGAGATCAGAACCGAGACTACCACCTGAAGCTTTGTCAAAATCGTTGGGCTGAGATCCCCCGTTACATGGGTCGGTCCCATTCTGAACCTCATCCTGGTTGGTATAGCCATCGTAGTCATAATCGGCAGTGGCATATCCCGGTGTAGAAGGCGGATTACAAACAATAAAATCCTGCGGTTCAAAAACGAGAATAGCTCCCTCAAGGGTAACCACCCAGATGGAGCCGGGAAATAATTCACTATCCCCATTGCAGTTGACACCCAACGCATTTCCGCCTATTCCTGACAAAAAACTTTCTGTAAGTGTCTCAAGCGTTCCGCTGGCGTTTAGTTCGACGCGTCGAAGTACTCCGGTATTGACACCGGCGATAAGGTCTCCCTGCATGGCTCCGTTAAAATTACTCGCCGTATATTCATCAAGTGCATTGGTATTTGTACCCCAGATAGTTATGACTTCACTCACAGGTCCATCCGGGTTGGCAATTCCGGGGCCCCTCCAGTCACCTTCGACAGGGTTGGCCTGAGCCACCGGTGGCCAGTTGGCTGGCAGGCCTAGATTTGGATTGTTGGTCGACCCCGGTCTGGAGCCGTTCGGGTCATAAGATTGTGTGCGGAAAACGGCCCCTGAAGTGGTACCGTCTGCTGCCGGGTTGGTATAGATCCCCGAACCGAATGGATTGGCGCGGGTCGGATTCGAATGGCCCCCGTAAAAACTCCCAAAGGTATAGGTCTGGATATTACTGGTAATCATTTTAAGGTTATCCAGGTTATTCACTGCCTCCCCTCCTGCCAGGGAACTGCTCCCAGGTTGCAAAGGGTCGTAGTTGTTCGTAACATTTCCGGTACCTTCACCCATTGGAAAACCACCCCAACCCTGGTTGGCACCGTTATCGGTAGTATATACTGCCCCGCTTTCGGTAACCACGAGGTCGTAAATGTTCCTGTGACCGGGTGAAAAGATCTGTACAGGTCCGCCGGATACCACCATGGCCTGATTAAGGCCGTCATTCCCTCCAAAAGGATCGTTGACATCCACTCCGTTGTATCCGGCAGAATCCGGATCGGTAATTCCATTGGCATTGGGACGTGTAGGGTCGTCTAGTGTTGGAAGATTATATATATATTTTCTGCCGTTTTCCGTAAGGACAGGCATGGTAGCCAACTGGGTCAGGTTAACTGCCAGTAATGCCGCAGCTAAGGCATATTCCCCGGTAAAGGCAAAGTTTCGTGAAGGAGAACCGGCATTGGTATGTCCTCCCTGCCCTACAAGCAAGTAATCGATCCCATTGATGGTGGTGAACTCCAGGCCGTTCGTACCGTGGTTCTCTTCCGATCTGGGAAGGCCCCGTACAATGTCCACAACATCCCAGGTGGTGCCGGTCCATCGCATCCTTGTGATGGTACCGGAATTTGTATCCAATCCGCTATCGCCATTTCCACCACTGCCAAATCCACCAATACGGAAATCACTGGAGCAAACATAAACCTCCGGATTCGCAGGCGTCCCCAGGACTTTAATCCCTAATGTTTCCCTGTAAGGGGTACTAAAGGGAGATCCATCATCATTATGATCGGGAATCGTGGTAATACCCGTTAAATCCTCTGTATTTAATACAACATAGCTTCCCGGCCCATTGCGCTGGATGGTATAGGCCTTTATCAGGCCCCTGTAATCGGCTACATACAACCTTCCGTCAGGGCCGAAGTCGAGCGCCGTCCCATTCGTTATGCTGGTAAAGCCATTGAGATTCAGCGT